>CADEEX010000103.1 GCA_902826465.1 uncultured Acidobacteriota bacterium | reverse complement strand
AGTTGTGTCGCGACCTCCAGTCCTTTCATCGCCCATGGCCTCCACCGTGTCGTCTGACTCTTCGTCCTCGGTCTCGGGACCGCTGTTCTCGAGCTACTTCCTCGACACCGCCTACGACGAGATGTTCGAGTCGGACGGCACCGCGCGCAGCCATTGCCGGGCATTGCTCGATGCCATCAGGGCGGCGGCTCTTCCTGAGCTGCGGCAGCATCAGCAGGACGCCGACAGCGCCTTCCTCGCGCAGGGCATCACGTTCACCGTCTACGGCGACGAGCAGGGCACGGAGCGCATCTTTCCATACGACCTGCTGCCGCGGGTGATCACGGCCAGCGAGTGGCGCACGCTCGAGCGTGGCCTGACGCAGCGGCTCACCGCGATCAACATGTTCCTCAAGGACGTGTACCACGAGGAGAAGATCCTGAAGGAAGGGATCGTGCCGCGCGATCTCGTGCACAGCTGTCGTCACTTCCGACGCGAAATGCGCGACGTGCACGTGCATCGCGATATCTACGTCTCGGTCGCCGGTACCGATCTGGTGCGCATGCACGACGGTGAGTTCGTCGTGCTCGAAGACAACCTGCGCGTGCCGAGCGGCGTGTCGTACATGCTGACGAACCGCGAGATCACCAAGCGCGTGTTTCCCGGGTTGTTCGATCACTACAAAGTCGCGCCGGTGGCGCACTACGGCCAGGCGTTGCTGTCGACGCTGAAGGCGCTGGCGCCAGCGACCCGCCAGGAACCGACCTTCGTGGTGCTGACGCCGGGCATCGGCAATTCGGCCTACTTCGAGCACGCGTTCCTGGCGCGCCAGATGGGCGTGCCGCTGGTCGAGGGGCGCGACCTGCTCGTTCACGACAACATCGTCTATATGCGCACCACCGCGGGGCTGCGACGTGTGGACGTGATCTATCGCCGCGTCGACGACGACTTTCTTGATCCGCTGGCCTTCCGGCCAGACTCGCACCTCGGGGTGGCCGGGTTGCTGAACGCCTATCGGGCGGGCAATGTGTCGCTCGCCAACGCGATCGGGACGGGCATTGCCGACGACAAGGCCATCTACGCGTATGTGCCGGCGATCATCAAGTTCTACATGTCCGAGGAACCGATTCTGCACAACGTGCAGACGTATCTGTGCAGCAACGCCGCCGAGCGCAGCCATGTGGTCGAGAACCTCGATTCGCTGGTCGTCAAGGCGGTCGGTGAAGCTGGCGGCTACGGCATGCTGATCGGTCCGCACAGCACGGCGCGTGAGCGCGAGGTCTTCAAGGCCAAGATTCTGGCTGACCCGCGTAACTACATTGCGCAGCCGACGCTGTCGTTTTCGCGGGCCCCCTGCTTCGTCGAAGACTGTGTTGAACCACGCCACGTCGACCTCCGGCCGTACGTGCTCTACGGCGAGAAGGTCCAGATCGTGCCGGGTGGCCTGACGCGCGTGGCACTGCGCAAAGGCTCACTGGTCGTGAACTCATCGCAAGGTGGCGGCAGCAAGGACACCTGGGTGCTGGAGGAGTAGGCATGCTGCTGTCACGCGTCGCTGACGCGCTCTACTGGATTGGCCGCTACCTCGAACGCGCGGAGCACACGGCGCGGGTCATCGACGTGCGGCTCGACCTCGGACTCGATCGCCTGCCGGGGGGCGGCGGCTGGGACTTCGCCCGGCTCTATGCCGACCTGCAGTTCTCTGAACCGGAGACACCGCCGGGTACGCCAGCCGCGATGGTCGATGCCGCCATCTTCGATCCCTCCAACCGTGAGTCGGTGATCGCCTGCGTGACCGAGGCGCGCGAGAACGCCCGACAGGTCCGTGAGGAGATCAGCGCTGACATGTGGGAGCACGTCAACGGCCTCTACCTTCGCCTTCGCGAAGCCAAGGCCGAAGGGACGTGGACGACGCGATCGCACTACTTGTCGCGCCTCATCATCGAAGGCGTCCATCTGTTTCAGGGCATTACTGATGCGACGATGGGGCACGGTGAAGGGTGGCAGTATCTGCAGGCCGGCCGGTTTCTCGAACGGGTCGATGTGACCGCGGCGCTGCTGTGCCAGCACTTCGTCAAGGGCAGCGTCGGCCCTGGCGCGCCAGGGTCCGTCAATCAGATCGAGTGGGTCGGGTTGCTGCGCTGCTGTTCCGCCCTTGAACCGTACACGCGTGTCTACACTGCCGACATTCGACCGGATCGCATCGCTGAATTCCTGTTGCTCAATTCGGAGTTCCCGAGGTCGATCCGTTTTGCCGCGTCGTGCGTCGAGTCGTCGCTCAGAACGATCGCGCTGCATGGCGCCAAGGGATCGGGCGGACGTGCCGAGCGTCTGGCCGGTCGCCTGCATGCCTCGCTCGACTACGGACAGGTCGACGAAATTCTCAGCGACAATCCGCAGAACTACCTGCAGGGCATCATCACGCAGGTCGATCAGATTCACGCCGCGGTCTATCAGACCTACCTCGCCTATCCGATCGACAGCGCACTACCAGCCTGAGAGCCCGACTATGTTGTATACCGTCCGACACGTCACCCGATTCGCCTATGAATCGCCGATCAGCGAGAGCGTGATGGAGGTGCGCATGCAACCGCGCACGGACGCGAACCAGCGCTGCATTCAGTTCGGCTTGAGCACGGCCCCGGTGTCGCGGGTCCTGATGTATCAGGATCACGATGGCAACATCGTCCACCATTTCGGCATTCCCGCCCGTCATTCGCGGCTGACGCTGACGGCGGAGGCGCTGGTGGAGGTCGGCCCGGCTCCGCTGATTCCGTACGATCTCGGTGACGGGTCGTGGGAGCACCTCGACGCGCTCACCGCGTCGGGCGAGTTCTGGGAGTACCTGAATCCCAGCCCGTATACCAGGCCGACACCGCTGCTCGAGAAGCTGGCCAGCGAGATCCGCCTGGATCGGGCCGAAGATCCGCTGCTGCTGCTGCGCCGGCTGAACACCGAGGTCTACGATCGATTCGAGTACAGCCCGCAGAGTACCCGCGTCGATTCACCGATAGACGAGGCGCTGCAGACACGCAAGGGGGTCTGTCAGGATTTCGCCCACATCATGATCGCGCTGGTGCGGCCGCTCGGCATCCCGTGCCGTTACATCAGTGGCTATCTGTTTCACCAGGAGCGGGCCGATCGATCGAGCGAGAGTGCCACCCATGCCTGGGTGGAAGCCTATCTGCCGGACATCGGCTGGGTCGGATTTGATCCGACCAATAACCGACTCGCCGAAGAGCGACATGTGCAGGTGGCGGTTGGGCGCGACTACGCCGATGTGCCTCCAACCCGCGGAGTCTTCCGTGGCGTGAGCGCGGTACGAAGCGAACTGGCCGTCGCCGTGCGCGTCGGTCCCGCGCACGTGGGAGGCAGCGATACGCTGCCGTTCATCCCATGGATGTCGCGCGACGCCTCAACGATCTATACCGACGGCGCGACGGCGAGTCAGCAACAACAGTAGAATCTCGACTCGTATGAAGGCTCTCGGGACCCGCCGGGCGGAGCCGCGCCCGCCGGCACGGCGATCGTTCGTCACGCTCGCCGTCGTCGCCCTGCTGCAACTACTGCTGAGCGGCGCCTTCATCCTGTTGTTCTCGTGGACGTACTCCTTCGGCCGTCGGTTCGTGCTGTATCACGTGCTACTCGTGAGCGTGCTGATCGGCGGAATCCTCCTGGGTTCAGCTGCATTGGTGCGACTCGGGTGGCTACGCACGAGGCGCCGCCAGCGTGCGCTAGCCCTCGTCATCGGCTCAGGGTCAGCCGTCCTCACCCTGCTCTACACGGTGGACTTCGCGACTAACCGACTTGCAATTGGCAACCTGAACTACGAACTGGTGCGCGACTACGCACTGTGGGCCATTGGCGTCCATAACGATTCGCTTCAGGTCTCGACATGGATCTACGCCGCCGTTGCGGCACTGTTCGTGGTGATCCCCCTGACGCTCGCGGCCGTGGCCGCACCGCTGACGGACGCTGTGGATCGGCTTGTGCCAGAAGGCCGTGCGTCTGGCGGTTTCGCGGCGATGCTTGCCGGCGTCGGCGCGGCAGGTCTGGGTCTGGTCCTTCTATCCGGGTTCATGATCGATGCCGGACTGCTGCATCGTGACCCGATCGTCGGATTCTTCAGGCGTCAGGGAGCGGCCGGCCGTTTCGATTGGTTCGTGAACTTTCAACGTCAGCGCCAGCGGGTGCAGGACGAGCGCGCCGCCTATGCGAAGCGCGGCGGCGACGCGACCCGCAATGTCGTGGTGATCATGGTCGATTCCCTGCGGGCCGATCACATGCAGATCTACGGCTACCCACGCGAGACCACGCCGTTTCTGGCGCGCCTCGAACGAGAAGGGCATCTGCGCAAGGTCGACATGGCACTGTCGATGTGCCCGCAATCCGCCTGCGGCATCCTGAGCACGATGTCTTCGAAGAATGTCCGGACACTGCAGTACGACTTCAAGGTCTTCGACGTGTTGCGCGACATCGGCTATCGGCTCTACTTCGTGCTTGGCGGACGGCACTCGTGGGAGGGCCTGCATCAGGCCTACGGCGACGAACAGGACCTCTACTTCGATGGCAGCTCCTCGGTGCGGGCGTCATGGGAAGACGACCGCATGATTGCGGAAGGGCTCGAGCACGTGCCGGCAAACGACGGCCGAGACAAGGCGTTCTTCTATATCCACCTGATGTCGGCGCATCTCAGCGGAGCGAAGTGGCCTGAATTCCGCCGCTTCGAACCCGCGGGAGTGGAAATGGATCTGAGCGCGCTGTTGCGAGGCGAGCGCCCGGTGGACCAGGCGATCAACAACTACGACAACGGCGTGTTGCAGGCAGACGCCGTCATTGAAGACGTGTTTACGCGGCTTCGCTCGCTCGGCTACCTTGACCACAGTCTGGTCGTCATGCTGGCCGACCATGGGGAGGAACTGGGAGAACGCGGCAGGAACAGCTTCGGCCACGGAGGCTCACTGCACCAGGAGTCAATTCGCATTCCGTTGCTCATCTACGATCCGGAGCCGGTGGTCTACCGAAACCTCGACGTCGCGACACAAATTGATGTGGCGCCGACCATCGTCGATCGCCTCGGTCTCAGCCTTCCGTCCTCATGGACGGGACGGTCACTGTTGTCGAGCGAGCCCTCGGAGACCGTGGTGCTTGGCAACGGCCACCAATGCGGTGGCGTGATACACCGCGCCGGACCCGCGCTCTACAAGTACCTGGGTTGCGGCACGGCTGACGACGACGAGGAGCTCTACGACCTCGATGCCGATCCTCGTGAACAGCGGAACCTGGTGGGCCGCGCTGACACCAGCCCGTTGAGACTCATGCGCGACGCGCTCCGTCAGGATCGCACGAGAACGCAGTAGTCGCGATCTAGGCGAGCGGTGCCGGCAGCACCGAACGTCCCATCAGGTACTCGTCGACCGCTTTCGCCGCCGATCGGCCTTCGGCGATCGCCCAGACGATCAGCGACTGACCGCGCTGCATGTCGCCGGCCGTGAACACCCCGGGCACGCTCGTCATCCACCGTTCATCGCGCCAGACGTTGCCACGATCGGTAAGCTTGACGCCGAGTGACGTGAGGAGTCCGGGCGTCTCTGGTCCGGTGAATCCCATGGCCAGGAGCACGAGATCGGCGTTGAGTGTGAACTCGCTGCCTGGCACATTCCTGAATTCCATGCGGCCCCCGCTGTTGATCACCTCGACGCGCACCGCGTGCAGCGTCGTCACGCGGCCAGCGGCGTCGCCACTGAAGCTCTGCGTGGCGATCGAGTACAGACGCTCGCCCCCTTCTTCATGGGCGGACGACACGCGGAAGACGTTCGGCCACAGCGGCCACGGGTTACCTGCGGCCCGCTGATCGGGGGGCTGTGACAGCAGCTCGAGCTGGTGCACGCTGGCCGCGCCCTGTCGATGCGCCGTGCCGAGGCAATCGGCACCGGTGTCGCCGCCGCCGATGATGATGACGTGCTTGTTCTTCGCGCTGATGAACGCCTCGTCGTCGACCATGTCGCCTTCGTTGCGCCGGTTCTGCAGCGTCAGATACTCCATGGCGAAATGAATGCCCTTGAGGCTGCGCCCCGCTACCTGCAGATCGCGAGGCTGCGTTGATCCCCCGGTTAGCACGATCGCGTCGAACTGTGCCTTGAGTTCACCGACCGGCACATTGACTCCGATGTTCGCGTTGGTCTGGAACTGGACGCCTTCCTCGACCATCAGCTGGAGACGCCGATCGAGATAGCGCTTCTCCATCTTGAACTCGGGGATGCCGTAACGCAGCAGGCCGCCGATGCGATCGTCGCGTTCGAACACGGTCACGGTGTGTCCGGCACGATTGAGCTGTTGCGCCACGGCGAGCCCTGCCGGACCCGAGCCGACGACGGCGACACGGCGGCCGGTACGCGTCTCCGGCGGCTGTGCCACGACCCAGCCTTCCTCGAACGCGCGGTCGATGATTGAGACCTCGACCGCCTTGATGCTGACCGGATCGTTGTTGATGCCGAGCACGCACGCGCCCTCGCATGGGGCGGGGCAGAGCCGTCCGGTGAACTCGGGAAAGTTGTTGGTCGCATGCAGGCGGTCGATCGCTGCGCGCCACCGATCGCGGTAGACCAGGTCGTTCCAGTCAGGAATCAGGTTTCCCAGCGGGCAGCCGCTGTGGCAGAACGGAATACCGCAATCCATGCAGCGCGCCGCCTGGTCCTTCAGCGGCTGTTCGGGAAACGAGAGGTAGACCTCGTGCCAGTCCTGCAGCCGTTCGTCGACCGGCCGCGACGGGTGCTTCTTGCGCTGAATCTCGATGAACCCGGTGACCTTACCCATTCGCCGCCACTCCCACCAGTTCCTGGAACGTTGCTTCTCGGCCCGCCGCCGCCGCCCGCGCCTGTGCCGCGAGCACGCGCTTGAAATCGCGCGGCATCACCTTCACGAAGACGGACTGCAGCGCATCGAAGTCTTCGAGTACCCGCGTGCCGAGAGCGCTGCCGGTCAGCTGCACGTGGCGGGTGATGAGGCCGTGAACGAACTGCGCGTCGTCGGGGCTCATCGACTCGAGCTCCACCATCTGCGTATTGCAGTGGCGCTGGAACACTCCGCCGGGGTCGAGCACGTAGGCAATGCCCCCGCTCATGCCGGCCGCGAAGTTACGGCCGGTCTTGCCAAGCACGACGACCCGTCCGCCGGTCATGTACTCGCAGGCATGATCGCCGACACCTTCGACGACGGTCAGCGCGCCGCTGTTGCGGACCGCGAACCGCTCGCCAGCAACACCTCGGAAGTACGCTTCGCCGCTGGTGGCGCCGTAGAGCGCGACGTTACCGATGAGGATGTTCTCTTCTGCGACGAATCGTGAGTGCTTCGGCGGATAGACGATGATCCGTCCTCCCGACAGCCCCTTGCCGACGTAGTCGTTGCCATCGCCCTCGAGCGTCAGCGTCATGCCCTTGGGGACAAACGCGCCGAAGCTCTGGCCCGCCGAACCGTTGAAGGTGATGCGAATCGTGTCGTCGGGCAGCCCGGCGCCGCCGTAGCGCTTGGTCAGCTGGTACCCGAGCAGCGTGCCGACGGTGCGATTGACGTTCTTGATCGGGCTGCTGAACGACACCGGTGTCCCGTGCTCGAGCGCATCGTGCGCTCTGGCAATCAGCTGGTTGTCGAGCGCACGCTCGATGCCGTGATCCTGCTCCACGCGCTTGGTGCGCGGCGCTTCTGGATCAGCCACCGGCTGGTGCAGAATCGCCGAGTAGTCGAGCCCCTTCGCTTTCCAGTGATCGACGGCCGGTCGGAAGTTGAGCTTGTCGACCCGCCCGATCATCTCTTCCATCGTCCTGAAGCCGAGTGCCGCCATGTACTCGCGCACTTCCTCGGCAATGAACCTGAAGAAGTTGACGACGTGCTCGGCCTTGCCCGTGAAGTTCTTGCGCAGCTCAGGGTCCTGCGTCGCAATGCCCACCGGACAGGTGTTGAGATGGCAGACGCGCATCATGATGCAGCCCGACACGACGAGCGGCGCCGTGGCGAATCCGTACTCTTCCGCGCCCATGAGGGCGGCAATGACCACGTCGCGTCCCGTCTTCATCTGACCGTCGACCTGCACGGTGATGCGGTCGCGCAGGCGGTTGAGCATCAGCACCTGCTGCGTCTCAGCGAGTCCCAGTTCCCAGGGCACGCCGCCATGCTTGAGGGACGTCAGCGGCGAGGCGCCCGTGCCGCCGTCGTGCCCGGAGATGAGGACCACGTCGGCGTGCGCCTTGGCGACGCCGGCGGCCACCGTGCCGACGCCGGCGAGCGCCACCAGCTTCACGTGGACCCGTGCCTCAGGATTGGCGTTCTTCAGGTCGTGAATGAGCTGCGCCAGATCCTCGATTGAATAGATGTCGTGGTGCGGCGGCGGCGAGATCAGTCCGACGCCCGGCGTCGACAGCCGCACCTTGGCAATCCACGGGTAGACCTTGTGGCCAGGCAGCTGCCCGCCTTCGCCAGGCTTGGCCCCCTGCGCCATCTTGATCTGCAGATCCGTCGCGTTGACCAGATACTCGCTGGTGACACCGAAGCGCGCCGACGCCACCTGCTTGACGGCGCTCCGGCGCCAGTCGCCGTTCGCATCGCGCGCGAAGCGATTGGGATCTTCGCCGCCTTCGCCGGTGTTCGACTTGCCACCGATCCGGTTCATCGCAATGGCCAGCAGTTCGTGGGCCTCCTGGCTGATCGAGCCGTACGACATCGCACCGGTGGAGAAGCGCGTCAGAATCCGTTCGATCGGTTCCACGTCGCTGATCGGAATCGGCTTGCGCGCGTTCTTCATCTCGAGCAGTCCGCGCAGCGTCGCCAGGTGCGTGCTCTGGTCGTCGACCAGGCGGGTGTACTCCTTGAAGATGGCGTACTGACCGCTCTTCGTGGCGTGCTGCAGCTTGAACACCGTCTCGGGGTTGAAGAGATGGTATTCGCCGTCGCGTCGCCATTGGTACTCGCCGCCCCAGTCGAGCTCGTGCTCGACCACCGGGCGGGTCGGGAATGCCTTCTGGTGGCGCCGGTTCACTTCCTCGGCGATCACCTCCAGGCCGATCCCGCCGATGCGCGAGGCGGTGCGCGTGAAGTACTTGTCGACGAGCGCCTTCTCGAGGCCGATTGCCTCGAAGACCTGCGCGCCGCAGTAGCTCTGGAGCGTCGAGATGCCCATCTTGGACATCACCTTGAGGATGCCCTTGTTGAGCGCCTTGACGTAGTTCTGTACGGCGCGCTCGTGGGTGATGCAGACCAGAATCCGTTGCCGGAGCATGTCGTCGAGCGTCTCGAAGGCCAGGTAGGGGTTGACCGCGCCGGCGCCGTAGCCGAGGAGCAACGCGCAATGATGCACTTCGCGTGCGTCCCCGGTCTCGATGATCAACGCGCAGCGCGTCCGCGACCCCTTGCGCACCAGGTGATGGTGGACGCCAGAGGTGGCGAGAAGGCTCGGGATCGGCGCGCGAACGCGGTCCGCATCGCGGTCCGATAGGATCAGGATCGTGTAGCCGGCATCGACCGCATCGCAGGCGCGTCGCTTCAAGTCCTCCATCGCGCGCTCGAGGCTGTGTCCCCCCTGCGCCGGGTCGAACAGCATCGGCAGGCGAATGGCGCGGAAGCCCGGGTCGTAGACGTGGCGGAGCTTGCCCAGCTGATCGTTGTCGATCACCGGGTACTTGATCATGATCTGCCGGCACGACTCTGGACGCGGGTCGAGCAGATTTCCCTCTGGTCCGACCGTCGACTCCATCGAGGTGATGAGTTCTTCGCGGATCGCGTCGAGCGGCGGATTGGTGACCTGCGCGAAGACCTGCGCGAAGTAGTCGAACAGCATGCGCGGCCGATCCGACAGCGCCGCAAGGGCGCTGTCGGTGCCCATCGAGCCGATCGCTTCCTCGCCGTTGGTCGCCATCGGCGCAATCAGCAGCCGCAGATCTTCGTGCGTGTAACCAAACAGCTGCTGACGCTGCGTCACGGTTTCATGGCTCGGCGGCGGCAGGTACGGCGCCGGCGCGAGGTCGTTGATGTCGATCAGGTGCTCGAGCCACTGCTTGTACGGCTGTGCCGAGGCGAGTTCCCGCTTCACTTCCTCGTCGGAAATGATCCGGCCGCGCGCCGTGTCCACCAGGAACATGCGTCCGGGGTGCAGGCGCTCCTTGAGGACGATGTCCTCTTCGGGGATGTCGAGGACGCCCACCTCGGACGCCATCACGATCATGTCGTCCTTGGTGACGTAGTAGCGCGACGGGCGAAGTCCGTTGCGGTCGAGAATGGCCCCGATGATCGTGCCGTCAGAGAACGCGATCGAGGCCGGGCCGTCCCACGGCTCCATCAGCGACGAGTGATACTCGTAGAAGGCGCGCACCTCCTCGGGCATGTCCTCGTGGTTCTGCCAGGGCTCCGGGATCATCATCAGCACGGCGTGTGGCAGCGAGCGTCCTGTCATCACCAGGAACTCGAGCACGTTGTCGAAGGTGGCGGTGTCGCTGCCTCCTTCGCGGATGACCGGTAGCACCTTCTGCAGTTCGTCGCCGAACAGCGCCGACTGGAGCAGCCCTTCGCGGGCCCGCATCCAGTTGATATTGCCCGTGAGCGTGTTGATCTCGCCGTTGTGGGCGACGAAGCGGTACGGGTGTGCCAGCGGCCACGACGGGAAGGTGTTGGTGCTGAAGCGCTGGTGGACCAACGCCAGCGCCGACGTCAGTGCCGGGTTGGTCAGGTCGGGGAACATCGTGTCGAGCTGGGCCGCGTTCAACATGCCCTTGTAGATGAGCGTGTTGCACGACAGATTCACGATGTAGAAGAACTTGCGCGATTCGTCGGCGATCCCCAGCGCGTCGACCGCTTGTTCCATCCGCTTGCGGATGATGTACAGGCGCCGTTCGAAGGCGCCACGATCGCTGGCCAATGCGACCGACGCCCCGATGAAGATCTGGCGGAACACCGGTTCAACACGCACCGCACTGGGGCCGAGCTGGCTGTCATCGGTGGGCACATCGCGCCAGCCGAGCAGTGTCTGCCCTTCCTCGTGAACGAGCGACGTGAAGAGCGCCTCGACGGTGGCGCGGTCGTCGGTCGATTGCGGCAGGAATACGAGGCCGACGCCATACGCACCTGCTGGCGGCAACGTAAACGAAGTGACCGTACGCAGGAACGCGTCCGGCGTCTGGATCATGATGCCGGCGCCGTCGCCGGTATTCACTTCACAGCCGCTGGCGCCGCGATGCTCGAGGTTCTTCAGAACCTGGAGCGCCTGGCGCACGATCGCGTGCGATTTCCGGCCCTTGATGTCGACCACGAAACCAACGCCGCAGGCGTCGTGCTCATGGCGGGGGTCGTATAAACCTTGTGCGTCCATCATCTGGGGTCACGCCGCGGAGCCGTGGGAAGGCTCCAAAAACCCGCTGGGGGGATCCAGGCGGAGACTGTTTATCGCCCAGTACTCATGCAGAAGTAAAATACAATCATTCTATTCCACGCATGAGCAATAGAGATGGATAGTCCAGTAGGCAACCCATGAGGGCCCGATGGGGCCGCTCTGCGAGAGGGTCTCGAAGGGAGGGCTACCGAGAAGAAAAGATCCCTGAGGAACTGAGGCAGCGATGAACGCGAAGAACGGCGAGGCACGTATGACGTGCCCCGCCTTTGGGTCTTACGAACGACGGGCGCGACGACGAGCCACCAAACCCATGATACCGGTGCCGAGCAACAGCATGGAGGTCGGTTCCGGAACAGCAGCGACATTGACGTCGATGGCTGCGGTCCCAAGCGTGATGGGTGCCGTAGCTCCGGACAATGTGCTAGCCCGCAGCGCGAGGGTGTATTGCCCGCCTGCGAATGGATTGAAGTCCATG
>CADEEX010000102.1 GCA_902826465.1 uncultured Acidobacteriota bacterium | reverse complement strand
CAAGAAGAAGCGCCGGAAGGGCATGCGACGCACGAAGGGGCACCGCGCCACCTACACGCGCGTGCTCGTCAAGGACATCATTCTCTAGGGTGTTTCAGTCATGGCACATAAGAAAGGTCAAGGCAGTTCCAGGAACGGCCGCGACTCAAATTCGCAGCGTCTCGGCGTCAAGGCGCACGACGGCAACCTGGTCACCGGCGGCACCATCATCGTGCGTCAGCGCGGGCGCCGTTTTACCCCGGGACTGAACGCCGGCCTCGGTAAGGACGACACCATTTTCGCGACCGCCCCTGGCAAGGTCCGCTTCGAAAATCATGGCGCTCGCGGCCGGACGATCAGCATCATTCCCGTCGAGTAAACAGCGCATCGGGTCGCTGGGAATCGGGTAATCTGGAAACTGGTTAGCTGATTGCCAGTGGTCCAGCATCCCGGTACCCACATCTGATGTTCGTTGACGAAGTCGATATCCGCATTGCCGCTGGCGCCGGAGGGCGCGGCTGCCTGGCGTTCCGCCGAGAAATTCGCGTACCGCGCGGTGGTCCCAGCGGCGGCGACGGCGGACACGGCGGATCGATCTACGTCATCGCCAGCCCGCACATCAATACCCTCATCAACTACCGCTTCCATCCCGAGTTCGAAGCCCAGCGTGGCGGACACGGCGAAGGCTCCAACTGCACCGGCAAGACCGGACTGGACCTGGAGCTGCAGGTGCCCATCGGCACCCTCGTCTACGAGAAGCCGGCCGACCCGAGCGAACCGCCCGTGCTTCTGGGCGACCTCTCGAAAGCGGGCGACCGCATCCTCGTCGCCAAGGGGGGCCGTGGCGGACTGGGCAACGCCCGATTCGCCAGCGCCACGAACCGCGCGCCACGCAAGGTGCAGCCGGGAGAGCCCGGCGAAGAAAAGCAGCTGCGCCTCGAGCTCAAGCTGCTGGCCGACGTCGGCCTCGTTGGATTCCCCAATGCCGGGAAATCGACCCTCATCTCGCGCATCTCGGCGGCACGACCGAAGATTGCCGACTATCCGTTCACCACACTGACGCCCAACCTTGGCGTCGTGAAGCTGAGCGATGACCGCAGCTTCGTCGCCGCAGACGTACCTGGCCTGATCGAAGGGGCCCATCGCGGTCTTGGGCTTGGCGATCAGTTCTTGCGCCATCTCGAACGGACCAAGGTCCTGGTCCACCTCGTCGATGTTTCCGGCGCCAGCGGACGCGACCCGGTCAGCGACCTCGACATCGTCAGACACGAGCTGCAGGAGTTTCAACCGACGCTGGCGGCGAAGCCGCAGCTGGTAGCGGCCAACAAGATCGATGCGCTCGATGACGAGGAACGCGTGACGGCGCTCGAGAAGCGCGCGAAGGCGCTGAAGCTCCCTTTCTTCCGTATTTCTGGCGTGTCTGGTGCGGGCCTCCCTCCGCTGCTCGAGGCCACCTGGCAACTGCTCGCGGAGGCGCGGAACGCTGAACAAGCCGAGGTCGCACTCGATCTGCCGCCGGCGCCGGCTCCGCTCCCCACTCGATGACGAGACGCGTCGGGATTCTGGGCGGCACGTTCGACCCGATTCACACCGGGCACCTGGATCTGGCCGCCGCCGCGGAGCGCGCACTCGACCTCACGGCGGTGCTGCTGATTCCCGCCCACGTGCCACCGCATCGGCCATTGCCCGAGGCGTCCAGCTTTCACCGGTTCGCCATGGCCGCGCTGGCCGTCAACGGTCGTCCGGGCTGGCGCGTGTCTGACATGGAGCTGCTTGCATCCACGCGGTCGTTCACGTCGGCCACGCTCGACCGCCTGCACGGCGAGGGGCATCATCCGGACGAGCTCTACTTCGTCATTGGCGCTGACGCCTTCTCCGACATCGCGTCGTGGAAGGACTATCCGCACATTCTCGAGAAGGCGCGGTTCACGGTGGTCGCGCGTCCAGGACACACGCTGGCCGCGATCAGGTCTTCGCTGCCCGCACTCGCGCCGCGCATGACGTCGGCAGACGATCGCCACGCTGCGAGAGGATCCATTTTTCTGATCGATGCGGCGACGACCGACGTGTCTGCCACTGCAATCCGTCAGCGACTCGGGCGGGGCGAAGACGTGCAGGGGCTGGTCCCACCTCCAGTGCGACAACACATTGCGCAGCATGGACTTTACGTCTCGATGGCTCGGACCGGCGAAGCCGAGATCGTTCCTAACCCACCGGCGGCAGGCAGGTTGCATGGCCAAGGCTGAACAACGACGCAAGACGCGTCTTCCGAAACAGATCACGCTGGCAATTCAGGCAGCCTCAGACAAGCAGGCGAACGAACTGGCTGTGCTTGACCTGCGGAAGGCTGGTGGATTCACCGACTTCTTTCTGATCTGTTCCGGCACCAACTCCCGGCAGATTCGCGCGATCGCCGACGGCATCCGCGACGCGTTGGCCGCAGAAGGCGTGAAGCCCTCGCATGTCGAAGGCTACGACCAATCGGAATGGATTCTGCTCGACTACTTCGACTTCATCGTGCACGTCTTCGGCAAGGAGACGCGTACGTTTTACGACCTCGAACGGCTGTGGGGCAACGCCGAGACGGTGGACGTCGTCGTCGCCTGACGCACGCGCGGGCACGATAGCCCGTGGCCCTCTGGATCGATGCGGCGCTGTCGATCCTCTTCGCTCCGTCGTGCGCTTCGTGCACACGTCCACTCGCGCAGCCGAGCGCCGGAGCCGTCTGCGCCGAATGCTGGCGCTCGATTCTTCCTGTCACGCCGCCACTCTGCGACTGCTGCGGTGATGCGCTCCCTTCAGCGGAGCGCCTTCTCCGCTGTGCGCGGTGCCTGACCCATCCGCCGCTGATCGAGTGTGCGCGCTCAATCGGGATTTACGACGGTTCGCTCCGCGCCATCGTTCACGCCTTGAAGTACGACGGCCGGCGTTCGTTGGCCGGGCCTCTCTCGACTCTCATGGCACAACGTGGTGCCGAGATCCTGGCGCGCGGCGAACTCGCCGTGCCGGTGCCACTCCACCGTTCGCGTACACGGGAGCGCGGCTTCAATCAGTCCGACGACCTCGCCCGCGGCCTGGGATTACCCGTGGTCAGGGCACTCTGGCGCACGCGGCGGACCGCGGTGCAAGCCGACCTGAGCGCGGCCGATCGCCTGGTGAATGTCACCGGCGCCTTCGCGGCGCGGCGAGGGGCGAGGCTGGTCGAGCGACGGGTTGTGGTACTGGTCGACGATGTCAGCACGACGGGCGCAACGCTGAACGCGTGTGCCGCCGTGCTGCGCGAGTGCGGGGCGGTGTCCGTGCTGGCGCTTACGGCAGCGCGAGCCGTGACGAAATGGCCGTAACCACGTCGGCGGCGATCACCGCCCGATCCCGTTGTCCATCCAGCACGAGCCACCCTTCGGACGCCGCCTGCCGGTGGTAGCTTTCGCGGACGCGCGCCTGGAGCGCGAGGTCGCGCTCGTAGCGGTCGCGGTCGGTACTCTTTCGTGTGACCGCCGTCTCAGGCGCAATGTCGAGGAGGATGGTCAGGTCTGCCGCTGGCAGGTACCGCTGCATGTCGGTGAGCCAGCGGGCGTCAAGGCCAAAAGCCTCGCCGTAGGCGACGCTCGACGCGGCGTAGCGGTCGCTGACCACGATCGTGCCAGCCGCGAGCCATGTCGCCAGATCGGCTTTGCGCTCGTAGCGATTGGCCACGTAGAGCAACTGCATGACGTCAGGACTGTAGTCGCGCTCGCCGGCCAGGGCACGCCCGATCTCGCTGCCGATGGCCGTGTCGTATTCGGGAAACGACGTCAGCGTGACCGCACGGCCGCGGCTCCTGAGAAAGGCGCTGAGCCGCTCCGCCTGGGTCTGTTTGCCACTCTGATCGAGGCCTTCGAAGGCGATCAACCGTCCTCTCATCTCAGCCCTCGAGCGCAACCATGTCGTCGACGGTCTGGCGGCGGCGCGTCAGACGCCACGTGCCCGCGCTCACCATGACTTCTGGTGGCAACGGCCGGCGATTGTAGTTCGACGCCATCGCCGAGCCGTAGGCGCCGGCGTCGCGAATCGCCACCAGGTCTCCGACCTCGAGCGGTGCCGTCACGCGATCGCGGCCCACCACGTCGCTGCTTTCACAGACCGGCCCGACAAACTCGTAGTGTCGCTCGGCACCGGCGCGGGGGCGCACCACCTCGATGCGGTGAAACGCCCCGTAGAGGGCCGGACGCATCAACTCCGTCATGCCGGCATCAATGACCACGAAATCGCTGACGGCGTTGCGTGGCTTGATGTCGATCACGCGCGCGACAAGGATCGCGGCCGGACCGACAATCGATCGCCCAGGCTCAATGACAATCGGTAAACCCGTTGGCCGTACCGCGTCGAGCAGCGCGCCGACGTAGGCCGCCGGCTCCACCACCGGCGTGCCGTCGTACGAAATCCCGAGGCCGCCGCCGATATCGACGTATTCGAGTGGCACGCCGCCGTGCCGCAGCTCCATCGCCATGCCGGCAATGAACGCAGCGGCTCCGCGGAGCGGATCGAGACTGGTGATCTGCGAGCCGATGTGCACGTGAATCGCCACCAGCGTGAGTGACGGTCGCTCGCGCAACGTCGCAATCAGTTCGCGCGCCGCATCGACGGGCACGCCGAACTTGTTGATCTTGAGCCCCGTGGAGATATGCGGATGGCTCTTTGCATCGATGTCGGGATTGACGCGGACCGCAACGCGGGCCACCTGCCCGAGGCGTTTGGCGATCGCTTCGATCCGGTCGAGCTCCCCGGCCGATTCGACGTTGATCGCCTTCAGTCCAAGCGGCACCGCCTGCGCCAGCTCGTCGCCGGACTTGCCGACGCCGGTGAACACGATGTCTTTCGGCAGGAATCCCGCCCGCCGGGCGACGTCGATCTCCCAGATCGAATTCGCATCAGCCGCACCGCCCAGCTGCTGAATCAGGCCGACGATGGCCAGCATCGAGTTGGCCTTCATGGCGTAGTGCAGGGCGTGCGGATAGTCGCCAAAGGCCTGCTCGAGGGCCAGAAACCGCGAACGTAGCAGCGCGGCGCTGTTGATATAGAGCGGCGTACCGACGGCCTCGGCGATCTCGGCCACGGCCACACCGTCGCATTCCAGCCCCGTGTGGGGCTGGGAAAATCCGGTCGACGTCATTGCTGAGAATGCTATCATCCATTGGTTCTCCGTCTGCCCGTCCCGGGTCATGCCTGTCGAACAACCCTCACCGGACACGCTCGAAACGCTGATTCAGCAGTGCCTCGAAGGCGATCAGGTCGCGTGGGATGCCATCGTCCGGATGCACCGGCGCAAGGTGTTCAACATCGCCTATAAGTTCGTCGGCAAGCACGACGAAGCGGAAGATCTCACCCAGGATGTCTTCCTCAAGATTTTCAAGTCGCTCGGCACCTTCGATCGGCGCGCGAATTTCCAGACGTGGCTGATCAGCGTCAGCCGCAACCTGTGCATCGATCACTACCGCAGCGTCCGCAAGGAGCGCGAGACCATTGATCGCGATGTTGATGCCGGAGAATTGACGCCGGCGTCCCGCGAGCCAGGACCGATGGCCACGCTCGAGCAGCGCGATCGGGTGGGCCTGCTGCGTGAGGCGCTCGCCGCGTTGCCCGACACATTGCGCACCGCGGTCGTGCTCCGCGATCTGCAGGAACTGTCGTATCAGGAGATTGCCGACCGCCTGCAGCTGGCGGAAGGCACCGTGAAGTCCCGCATCAACCGCGGCCGCACCGAGCTGGCGCGCCAGGTTCGCAAGCTGCGCGCCGACGACTACCGCGCGAACGATCCGTCACCGGATGGAAGTTCGCGCACGGGAGCATTTCGATGAATCTGACGACCGAACAACACGGGAATATCTCGATCGTGCGCGTCGCCGATGCGCGTGTCATGTATCCGATGCTGGGCGACTTCTCCGCGGCGGTGTCGTCGCTCGTCGCCGGGGGACACAAGAACGTCCTGATCGATCTGTCGAAGGTCACCTACGTCGACAGCGCCACCATCGGCTGCCTGATGGACCTCTATCGCCAGATCAACGGCGCCGGGGGCCACTTCAAGCTGGCGGGCGTCCAAAAGCGTGTCGAGACCATGCTGACCATGACCGGGGCGCAGAACTTCATCCAGATCCATGCAGACGAGTCGGCCGCGGTCAGGAGTTTCGGGGCCTAATCATGCGCACGATCAGAACCACGACCGGCGCCGACATCGTCCTCGACGGCGATCTGCTTGCTGTCATGGAAACGCTGTATCAGGAAGTCACGGCAAGGCGCGAGTTCGAGCGCTCGTTCGAAGACATGGTGCGCGAGATTCAGCACATCATCGATGAGATGTCAGACGAGGAACGGCGTGCCTACCTCGCGGAAAGCCTGTTTCTCAACACCGTCAAGTACGAGAACGACAAGCTCGAGAGCTACCTGAAGAAACTATCCACCAAGTAGCGTGTCACTGAACTTCCTCTCGACACGATTCCGTTGTTCGTGGCCGTGGGACATCCTGGTGATGCTCTGCGACGGCCGCCTGGTGTGCGGCTGCGCTGATCCCTATGGCCGGCGCGTGCTAGGCGATGCGCGCACCTCCTCCATCGCCGATGCCTGGAGCGGACCGACGATCACCGGCCTCCGCACAGACCTGAACAGCGGGGGCTCGAAGTTCTGTGGCGACTGTCCGCTCAAGTTGCCGCTCAAACGAGACGAGGCACCGCCGGTGCGACCGCTCGACGCAGGACGACTCCCCGGCCGGATGTTCATTGAATGCACGGCCGCCTGCAACATCTCGTGCACGGAAGCGATTTGCGCTCCTGAAACCGGCATCACCAGAACGCGGCAGGCCGGCATGCTCGACTTCGACCTGTTCAAGCGGGTGATGGACGAGGTCGGCCCCACGCTTGGCCGCATCGACTTCTTCAACTACGGCGAGGCGTTTCTCCACAAGCGCGCCGTGGAGATGTGCGAATACATCAAGGCGAACTTCCCGCACATCTATCTCTACACGAGCACGAATGGCCTGGCGTTTTCCGAAGAACAGGCCCGTCGTCTGGCGCGCTCCGGCATCGACGAAGTGACGTTTTCAATCGACGGCGCGAACCAGGAGAGCTACGAAAAATACCGGCAGCGAGGCAAGCTCGAGGTGGCGTTCAGGAATCTGCGCGCCATGGCCGACGAGAAGCGCAAGACCGGCCGCGATCTGCCCTTCCTGAACTGGCGCTATATCCTGTTCAAATGGAACGACAGCGACGAGGAGATGAACCGCGCGCGGTCACTCGCCGCCGAGTTCGGTGTCGATCGTCTGTGCTGGGAAATCACCGATCATCCCGAGAGCGCGTACTCGCGACGCTTCGTTCCCGGGACCGCCGACTTCGAGGCGATTCGCCCAGAGATCTGGGATCAGAACAACCTGGGCAACGCTATTCCTGGCGCGACCCCTCGCGCCAAGATCGACGTGCGCACGTTGATTGGTGGCTTGCCGATCATCGCGCCGCGCCGACGCTCGGTGCGCGTCAAGACGCGCATCAAGAACCTCTCGACCCGCCCCTTCCCCGCGACGGCGACGTATGGCCGGCGACTGGTCCGGTTGGGTGCGCAGCTTTGCGCCGCCGACGGGACGCTCTTGAACCTCGACTTCGCACGCGCCGATCTACCGCGGCACCTCGAACCCGGGAAAGAGGCCGACGTCACGGTGACGTTGCCGGCTGTCGACACGCCGGGGCACTACCAGCTGAAACTGGACATGGTGAACGAGGGCGTGGACTGGTTCGAGCGCTGCGGTTCTGAGACGACCCGACACAATCTCTGGATCATCTGACTCGGGGCTGTGAAGCCACCACTCCCTCGGTTCTGGAGTGACGCGCTGAAGGGGCGTAAGGAGGCCGCGGCCGCAGGCCGAGGAACGCTAGCTCGCGAAACTGGTCGCGGGAACGGTGACGCCGTGCGCGGGGGCAATCACCTCGTGCGACGAATCGACCAGCTGCCACGCGTCGCGCTCTTCCAGCACTCGTGCGGCAAACTCGGTGTGCAGCGCGTGGCCGGCGCGATGCGCGACCAGGTGGCCGATGACCGGGTGGCCAACAAGGGCCAGGTCGCCGACCGCGTCGAGAATCTTGTGGCGAACGAACTCATCTTCGAAGCGGAGCGCGTTGTTCAACACGCCCGTCTCACCGAGCACGATGGCGTTATCGAGCGAGCCGCCGAGCGCCAGGCCATTCTGGCGCAGCATTTCAACGTCCTTCAGGAACGTGAACGTGCGCGCCGGCGCGATTTCTTCGATGAAGCTTTCCTCGGTCACGTGCACCGTACGCGCCTGATGGCGCAGCAGCGGATGGTCAAAGCTGATGCTGTAGGTGACCTTGAACTCGTCTGAGGGGTACAGCGCAATGCGCTTGTCGCCACGTGACAGCGAAATCGGACGCACGATCTTCAAGTACTTGCGTGGCTGGGCCAACGTCTTCACGCCGGCTTCCTGAATCAGATACACGAACGGCGCCGCGCTGCCGTCCATAATCGGCACTTCGGGTGAGTTCAGCTCGATGACGACGTTGTCGATGCCCAGGCTGACCAGCGCCGACATCAGATGCTCAACCGTCTCGACCGACACTTCGTTGCGGGCCAGACCGGTGGCCAGCTGAATGCCGGCCAGGTGATTCACGGTGGCTGGCACCTCGAGGTTGCCGAGGTCGGTGCGACGGAAGCGGATGCCAGAATCAGCGGCGGCAGGCTTCAGAGACAGCTGCACCTTGTTGCCGGAATGCAGACCAATTCCAACACAGGAGATAGGTCGACGAAGTGTGCGCTGTGCGTCCATGCGGGTCTCGGGCTAAGGAACTGCTGTTAACAGGAACAGCAAACCAGATGCCCGAACGATAATCTTAGAGCATAAAACAATAAAGTGCTATTGAACAACGACTTACGCGATTAATTGAATTCGAAACCAAGGCCAAGCCTGTGCAATTGTGGTTAACGGACCACAGGCGTTTTGGCCGCGATCGTGGCCAGACAACCACAGCCGTCACACCGCCCGTGGTCTGGAGTGCAGGCGGGAACCGTCGCCGAGGAGGTCTGCCAGAAAGCGGCCGGTGGCCGACGCGTCGCGCTGCGCGACCTGCTCTGGCGTGCCCTCCGCCACGATTCTGCCGCCTCCCGCCCCGCCCTCTGGGCCCAGATCAATCACGTGGTCGGACGCCCGGATCACGTCGAGGTTGTGCTCAATCACCACCACCGTGTTGCCCTGATCGACGAGCTTGTGGAGCACATCGAGCAGCTTCCGCGTGTCCTCGAAGTGAAGCCCGGTGGTCGGCTCGTCGAGGATGTAGAGCGTGCGCCCCGTCCCACGGCGCGACAGCTCCTTGGCCAGCTTCACCCGTTGCGCCTCGCCACCCGACAGCGTCGTGGCCGACTGCCCAAGCCCGAGGTAGCCGAGTCCAACGTCCTGCAACGTGCGCAACTTCGTGGCAATCGCCGGGAAGTTTTCGAGCAGCGGCAACGCCTGGTTGATGGTCAGCTCGAGCACGTCGGCAATCGACTTGCCTCGGTACTGAATCTCGAGCGTCTCGCGGTTGTAGCGACGCCCCTTGCACTGCTCGCACGTCACGTAGACGTTGGGCAGGAAGTGCATCTCGATGGCCATCACGCCGTCGCCCTGGCAGGCCTCGCAGCGCCCGCCTTTCACGTTGAATGAGAAGCGGCCCGAGCGAAAACCGCGCGCCTTCGCTTCAGGCATCATCGCAAACAGGTCGCGGATGAACGTGAAGAGTCCGGTATAGGTGGCCGGATTCGATCGCGGCGTCCGACCGATCGGCGACTGGTCGATCTCGATCACCTTGTCGATCAGGTCGATGCCCTCAATCCGATCGTGAGCACCGGGCTCGTCGGCGGCGCGGTAGAGCGTCCGCGCCAGCGCACGGTAGAGAATGTCGTTCACGAGCGTCGACTTTCCCGACCCGCTGACACCGGTGACCGCGGTCATCACGCCGAGCGGAAACCGGACGTCGATCCCCTTGAGATTGTTCTCGCGGGCGCCGACGATTCGTAGTTCACCCTTCTGTGGAGCGCGGCGTGTCGTCGGCGTCTCGATCGATCGCGCGCCAGTCAGGTACGCACCAGTCAGCGACGTCGTCCCCGCGTCGCGCATCAGCTCGGCCGGTGTGCCCTGAAAGATGACCTGCCCCCCGTGCTCGCCAGCGCCCGGCCCCAGATCGATGACGTAGTCGGCCGTCCGAATCGTTTCCTCGTCGTGTTCAACGACGATCACGGTGTTGCCGAGGTCGCGCAGCCGGGCCAGCGTCGACAACAGCTTGCGGTTGTCGCGCTGGTGAAGACCGATGGACGGCTCGTCGAGGACGTAGAGCACGCCGGTGAGATTGGCACCGATCTGCGTCGCCAGGCGAATACGCTGGCCTTCGCCGCCCGACAACGTGGCGGCGCTGCGCCCGAGAGAGAGATACCCGACGCCGACCCCGTTCAGGAAACGAAGGCGATCCTGGATCTCACGGAGAATGCGATCGGCAATCATCGACTCCCGATCGGTCAAGGTGAGCGTGTCGAACGCTGCCAGCGCTTCGGCGATGGGCAGATCGACATACTCCGCAATCGTTCGCCCCTTGACCCTCACCGACAGACTCTGCGCCTTCAGTCGATGACCGTGGCAACCGAGACACGGACGAAGAGTCCGGTAGACGTCGAGTTCGGCCTGCTGCCCCCACGTGCCCTCGTCGTACCGACGCCGCAGATTCGGCACAATCCCCTCGAATCTGGCCGAGGCGCTGCGGCCGGCGCCGAACATCAGCACGTCGCGCTGCTTCTTCGGCAACCGGCTGAACGGCAGGTCGAGGTCGAGGCCGAAGTCGGCTTTCAACGACTGCAGCGCTTCACGCACCAGCTTCTTGTCGCCCTTCGCCCACGGAACAATTGCACCGTCCGCAAGCGACTTGCTTTCATCGGGCACGAGCCGCGCCGGATCGAAATCGACGCTCGCGCCCAACCCCTGACACTCAGTGCAGGCGCCATGCGGCGAGTTGAACGAGAACGCGCGCGGCGTCATCTCCGGCATGCTCAAGCCGCAGTCGACACACGCCAGACGCCGCGAGAACAGCCGATCCACTTCGTCAAACGAATTGATGACGACGATGTCGTCGGCGAGGTTGAGCGCGACGTCGATGGATTCGGTCAGGCGCCGCTCGACACCGCCCCTGATGATCAGGCGGTCGACCACGACCTCAATGGTGTGGTTCTTCCGCCGATCGAGCGTGATGTCCTCTTCGAGGGATCGGAACGAGCCATCGATGCGCGCTTTGGCGAAGCCTTTCGCACGAAGCGCAGCGAGTTCCTTCTTGAACTCCCCTTTGCGGCCGCGAACCAGCGGCGCCAGGATGTTGATGCGCGCGTCCTGCGGGTAGAGCATCACCATGTCGACGATGCGCTCGAGCGACTGGCTGGCGATCTCCTTGCCGCAGTTCGGACAGTGCGGAATGCCGATGCTCGCGAACAGCAGACGCAGGTAGTCGTAGATCTCGGTGACCGTGCCGACCGTGGAGCGCGGGTTCGAACCGGTCGTCTTCTGCTCGATCGAAATCGCCGGCGACAACCCCTCGATCAGGTCGACATCCGGCTTCTCCATCTGCTCGAGGAACTGCCGCGCGTACGCCGACAGCGACTCGACATAGCGCCGCTGCCCCTCGGCGTAGATCGTGTCGAAGGCGAGCGACGACTTGCCCGAGCCCGACAGGCCGGTGATGACCACCAGCTTGTGGCGCGGCAGGTCGACGTCGATGTTCTTCAGGTTGTGGACGCGCGCGCCGCGTACCGAAATCCAGTCGTGCGCCATGCTTCCTCTGCCAGCAAAACCCGCGGGTGCGGAAACACTGATTCTAACGCGTGAACGGGGACGGGCAGGAGGGTCTGGACGGGCTGGAGGGGCG
>CADEEX010000101.1 GCA_902826465.1 uncultured Acidobacteriota bacterium | reverse complement strand
TAACAAGGCGGCGTCGGGGACGCAGATCATCGACGAGTACGGCGCGGAACACATGCGCACCGGGGCCCTCATCGTCTATACGTCGGCCGACAGCGTGTTCCAGATTGCCGCGCACGAAGACGTGGTGCCGGTGCCCGAGCTCTATCGCGCCTGCGAGATTGCCTACGAGATGGTGGGCGAGGGGCTCGGCGTCGGACGCGTCATCGCGCGTCCGTTCGTGGGCACCCCAGGTCACTTCACCCGCACCTCGAATCGACACGACTACGCGCTGAAGCCGTTCAGCGAAACGCTGCTCGACCGCGCCACGGCGCGCGGCGTTGAGGTGGTGGCGATCGGCAAGGTGCAGGATCTGTTCGCCGGACGTGGAATCACCCGTGCGCATCACACCGCCAGCGACGATGAAGGGATGGATCACGTCTTGCGTCAGCTGGACGACACGCCACGCGGATTGATCTTTGCCAACCTGGTCGACTTCGACTCGCAGTACGGACACCGCAACGACGTGGCTGGCTATGCCGCCAACCTCGAGCGGTTCGATGCCAGGCTGGCGACGCTGTTGCCGCGGCTGGCGCCGTCAGACCTGCTGATCGTGACGGCCGATCACGGTAACGATCCGACGACGCCCAGCACCGATCACGCACGCGAGTACGTGCCGCTGCTGGCCTGTGGTGCCATGGTGACGCCCGGTGCCGACGTCGGCACCCGCCAGACGTTCGCCGATCTTGGACAGACCCTCGCCGAGGTGTTTCATCTCGGCGCCCTTGCTCACGGCACCAGCTTCCTTCGCGAGATCACCGCGTGACGCTTCGCCAGCAACTCGAACAACGGGAACGCGAGATCCTCGTGTCGCAGGCGGCGAAGAGCGCCGATTCGAAAGGACGACTCCGCGAAGAGCGTGAAGACGACGTCAGGCCGGCATTCCAGCGCGATCGCGATCGCATCATCCACTCCAAGGCATTCCGTCGACTGAAGCACAAGACCCAGGTCTTCTTCGCGCCCACCGGCGATCACTATCGGACGCGGCTGACGCACACGCTCGAGGTGTCGCAGATCGCGCGGACCATCGCCAAGGTGCTACGCCTTCACGAGGAGCTGACCGAGGCGATCGCGCTCGGCCACGATCTGGGACATCCGCCATTCGGACACGCCGGCGAGCGGGTCATCGGCTCGCTCATGCCTGGCGGATTCAACCATTACGAGCAGAGTCTACGCGTCGTGGATGTGATCGAGAACGATGGGCGCGGCCTCAATCTCACCTGGGAAGTCCGCGACGGCATCGCCAAGCACTCGAAAGGGAAGTCCGGGTCGCCCATTGGCATGTCGGCGGCGCTGCGCTCGAGCACGATCGAAGGGCAGATCATGCGCGTCGCCGACCTGATCGCCTACGTCAACCACGATATCGACGATGCGACCAGGGCGGGGATTCTGAAACGGGAAGACCTGCCGCGCGACCTGGTGCAGACGCTCGGCGACTCCTCATCTGCACGGATTGGCACGCTGGTAACGGACGTGGTGACCCAGACGCTCGCGGGCGGGCTCACCGAGATCCGCATGACCGACGAGGTGCTTGACGCCATGCTCAGGCTGCGGGCCTTCCTGTTCGAGGCGGTGTACGAGAATCCGGTGGCCACGGCTGAGTTCAAGAAGGCGTCCGGCATCCTCAGTGGCCTGTGGGAAAAGCTCCACGAGCGCCCGGCCGATTTTCTCGACCCACGCACCATCGAGCAGGACGGGCTCGATGTCGCCACCCGCGACTTTGTCGCCGGTATGACCGACCGCTACGCCGTCCGGCTCTTCGAGCAGCTGTTCATCCCCAAACCGTGGAATATTGATTAGGTTCCACGGTTCCACGGTTCCACGGTTCCACGGTTCCAGGGTTCCAGGGTTCCAGGGTTCCGCGGTTCCACGGTTCCGGTTCCGCCGGGGGAACCCCGAACCCCGAACCCCGAACCCTGGAACCGTGGAACCAGGAACCGTGGAACCAGGAACCGTGGAACTGTTAGGGTTTTTGCAAGTTTCGGAGGTATATTAGGGAGTTCATGCTGGCGTTGGATTTGAGCCGGATCAGGACCGCGGAGGAGCGTGTCGAGCGGGAGTATCAGCCCGACGCGCTTGGCCCGGACACCGACGATTATCGTGTCGTCGCGCCTGTTTCCCTTGCCTTCGACGTCCACAAGCAGAAGCAGCAGTTTCGCCTCGAGGGACGTGTCACCACGACGCTCGAGCTGTGGTGCGGCCGCTGCCTGGAGCCGTTCACGTTGCCGGTGGACGCCGCATTCGATCTCCGTTTCCTGCCGCACAGCGAGCTTGCCGCTGAGCACAAGAAGCCGGAGCGCGAAATCGAAGACGACGACCTGGCGACGACCTTCTATGAGAACGAGCAGATCGACCTCGGGCAGCTGATGCAGGAGCAGTTCTACCTGGCGCTGCCAATGAAGCCGCTGTGCCGTGACGACTGCAGGGGGCTGTGCCCCCTGTGCGGGACGAACCTGAATCGCGCGACGTGCGATTGCAACAGTCAGTGGGAAGATCCGCGTCTCGCGGCGCTCAAAGCACTGAAGAAAGACTCTTAAGCCGATGCCTAATCCAAAACGACGACACTCCAAGACCCGTACCTCCAAGCGCCGGACACACGACGCGCTGAAGGCGGTTGGCTTGAGCGAATGCCCGCAGTGCCACGAATCGAAGCCGCCACACCGCGTGTGTGCCAATTGCGGGCACTACCGCGGGCGCCAAGCCAAAGCGGTTGCCGAGGAATAGTTCCTCGCCGCCACCGCTCCATCCGGTCCGTCCCTCCGACGACACGGTGTGGATTGCGGTGGATGCCATGGGCGGCGATGCCGGTCCCGGGCTGATCGTGGACGGGGCGCTCGCCGCCGCGCGACATCTCGATTTAGGCGTCGTGCTGGTCGGCCCCGTGGCGCGCCTTGAAGACGAAGTCGCACTGCATCCGCACACCGATCCCAGTCGCATCAGGTTCGTTCAGGCCGACGCGGTGATCGAGATGGCCGAATCGCCCTCAGCCGCGCTGCGCCGCAAGCCGGGCGCCTCGATTCGTGTCGCCGCCGAGTGTGTCGCCAACGGCGATGCGGCGGCGCTGTTCAGTGCCGGTCATACCGGTGCCACGGTCATGGCGGCCCATGGCGCGTTCGGCATGCTGACGCAGGTCGATCGTCCGGCGCTGGCGGCGACGATTCCGACCCGGGGCAAACCGGCCGTGCTGCTTGATGTGGGAGCCAGCGTCGAATGCCGGCCGCAGCACCTGCTGCACTTCGGCGTCATGGGTGCGGTGTTTTCGCGGGTCGCGTTCGGCGTCGAGCAGCCTCGTGTCGGTCTGCTGTCGATTGGCGAGGAAGCGACGAAGGGCAACGAGCTGACGCGTGAGGCGCATCGGCTGCTGAAAGACGCGCCGCTGTCGTTCATCGGGAACGTGGAAGCGCGCGACCTTTACAGCGGTGTGGCCGACGTGATCGTGAGCGATGGCTTTACCGGGAACGTGGCCTTGAAGGTGAGCGAGGGGCTGGTCGACGTGATGGGCGACCTGCTGGCCGAGGAGTTGTCGAGCACGGTGACGGCGAGCGTCGGGTCGCTGCTGACGCTGCGGGCCATGCGACGCTTCAGGAAGCGCGTCGACTATTCGGAGTACGGCGGCGCGCCGCTCCTCGGGGTCGCCGGCATCACCATCGTCGGTCATGGCCGTTCGAGCGCCAAGGCCGTGCGCAACGCGGTGGCGATGGCGTATCGCTTTGCCACCAGTCGGTTCATTGAGCGCGTCGAGCAGGATATCGCCGGCGCTGGAGTCGCGTAGACGTGATCGCATTCGTGTTCCCAGGGCAAGGCGCGCAGAAGGTCGGCATGGGCAAGGCCCTGGCCGACGCCTTTCCGATCTGCCGAGAGACTTTCGAGGAAGCCGACGCCGCGCTCGGTGAGCCGCTCAGCCGCCTCATCTTCGAAGGGCCCGACGACCAGCTCACGTTGACGGAGCACACCCAGCCGGCCATCCTCGCGGTCAGCGTGGCGGCCTATCGTCTCCTCGCCTCGAAAGGCGTGACGCCAGCGTTTGTCGCCGGGCACAGCCTCGGCGAGTACTCGGCCCATGTCGCGGCTGGCACGTTCTCGTTCGCCGATGCGGTGCGCACGGTGAGGAACCGCGGGCGCTACATGCAGGAGGCGGTGCCGGTCGGCACCGGCGCCATGGCGGCCATCCTGGGGCTCGACGCCGACGCCGTCGCCGCTGCGTGCGCCGAAGCGGCCCACGGTGAGGTCGTCAGTCCGGCCAACATGAACGGCGGTGGCCAGGTCGTCATTGCCGGGGCGACGGCCGCCGTCGAGCGCGCCGGAGCCGCCTGCAAGGCGCGAGGCGCCAAGCGTGTGATTCCGTTGCCCGTGAGTGCGCCGTTCCACTGCGCTCTCATGAAGCCTGCCGAACTGCGCCTGGCGCCTGAACTCCAGGCGCTGACCACCCACGACCCGCGCGTGCCGGTGGTCGCCAATGTCGATGCGGCGCCCAAGCGCACGGCCAGAGCATCGATTGACGCGCTCGTCGCACAGGTGTCGTTGCCGGTGCGCTGGGAAGATGTGGTGCGTCGCCTTGCGTCCGAGGGCGTCACCACGTATGTTGAGGTCGGCCCGGGCACGGCGTTGAGCGGCATGGTGCGTCGTATTCACAAGGAAGGCACCCTCGCCAACGTCGGCATCCCTGAAGATCTCGCAGCCGTCGAGGCATTACGTGTTTGAACTGACCGGCAAGGTCGCGCTCGTCACCGGCGCGTCGCGCGGGATTGGCCGCGCTATCGCCCTGCAGCTCTCAAAGCAGGGCGCAACGATTGTGGCCGCGGCGCGCGGCGACAATGCCGCCGAGACCGTGGCGCTGATCACGGCAGCCGGCGGCGTGGCGGAGGCCGTCAGTGTCGACGTGACCGATGCGGCCTCACTCGAAAAGCTTCCGGCGGCCATCGTCGCCAAGCACGGGCGTCTCGATATTCTCGTGAGCAACGCCGGCATCGCCCGCGATCAGCTGCTGATGCGCATGAAGCGCGACGATTGGGATGCCGTGATCGCCACCAACCTGACCGCCACGTTCACGCTCACCCAGGCCGCCATGCGACCGATGCTGAAACAGCGCGGCGGACGCATCATCGTCATCAGTTCCGTGGTCGGGCAGATGGGCAACGCCGGACAGGCGAACTACGCCGCGTCGAAGGCCGGGCTGATTGGCTTTGCGAAGGCGCTGGCGAAAGAAGTCGCGTCGCGGAATATCACGGTCAACGTGATTGCGCCCGGCATGGTCGATACCGACATGACGCGCGCCCTCACCGACAAGGCCCAGGTCGACTGGGCGGCGCAGATTCCGCTCGGCCGCCTCGGCGCGCCGGACGACATCGCCGCAGCAGCGTGCTTCCTTGCGTCAGACGAGGCAGCGTATATTACAGGGCACGTGCTTGCCGTCAATGGCGGCATGTACATGTGACGGTGGGTTGGGTAATCGGGGAATCGGGCCATCTGGTGACTGAATCACCTGCTCGAGCTCCATTACCAAATTGCCCGATTATCCAATGACCAGATTCAGAGTGTTTGAGGAGGATTGAATGGCCGTATCCGACAAGGTTAAGAGCATCATCGTGGAACAGCTCGGCGTGGACGAG
This sequence comes from uncultured Acidobacteriota bacterium, assembly GCA_902826465.1. GTDB lineage: Bacteria > Acidobacteriota > Vicinamibacteria > Vicinamibacterales > CAVVIG01 > CADEEX01. The sequence continues at coordinate 6,285 of CADEEX010000101.1, read as the reverse complement.
GAAGAAGTGACGCCGGACGCGTCGTTTGTGGACGATCTGGGCGCCGACTCGCTCGACACCGTCGAACTGGTGATGGCGTTCGAGGAAGAGTTCGGCATCGAGATTCCGGACGAGGACGCCGAGAAGATTACCCGCGTCAAGGAAGCGGTCGAGTACATCGAGTCGCACTCGAAGAAGAAGTAGCACGAGCTTTTTCCTCAGGGGAACAACGTGAGCAATCGGCGAGTGGTCGTCACAGGCATCGGCCTGGTGTCGTCGCTCGGGATCGGGACCAGCGAGAACTGGTCGGCGCTGGTCGCCGGCCAGAGCGGCGTCGGCAGCATCACCAAGTTCGACGCGTCGCAGTTTGCGACCCAGATCGCGGGCGAAGTCCGGGGCTTCAACCCCCTGGACTTCATCGAGAAGAAAGACGTCAAGAAGATGGACGTCTTCATCCAGTACGCGATCGCGGCGTCGCAGTTTGCGATGAACGATGCAGCGCTGACGGTATCGCCGGAGATGGCGCACCGTGTGGGCGTGTTCATCGCCTCTGGGATTGGCGGGTTCGGCACCATCGAACGCGAGCACAAGGCCTACCTCGAAGGCGGGCCGCGGAAGATTTCGCCGTTCTTCATTCCCTCGGCGATCATCAACCTCGCCGCCGGGCAGGTGTCGATCCGTCTCGGCGCTCGCGGGCCGAACTCGGCGACGTGCACGGCCTGTTCGGCATCAGCGCACGCGATCGGTGACGCCTACGAAATCATTCGCCGCGGCACCGCCGATGTGATGATTGCCGGCGGATCCGAAGCGGCCATCACGCCAATGGGCGTGGGTGGCTTCGGCGCGTTGCGCGCGTTGTCGACGCGCAACGATGAACCACAGCGGGCCAGTCGCCCGTTCGACAAGGACCGCGACGGCTTCATCGTCGGCGAAGGCTCTGGCGTCGTGATCCTCGAGGAATACGAGAGGGCGCACGAGCGGGGCGCCAGGATCTACGCCGAACTGGTCGGTTACGGCATGTCGGCTGACGCGTACCACATCACCGCGCCGTCGGAAGATGGCGACGGTGCGTTCCGCGTCATGACCGCCGCCATCGAGAGCGCCGGCATCAGGCCGGATCAGGTCTCGTACATCAACGCGCACGGCACGTCCACACCGCAGGGCGACGCGCTCGAGACACTGGCGATCAAGCGCTGCTTCGGCGACCATGCCGGGCGCGTGCCGGTGTCGTCGACCAAGTCGATGACCGGACATCTGCTCGGCGCCGCCGGCGGCCTCGAGGCTGGCGTCACGGCGCTTGCGGTCTACCACCAGATGGCGCCGCCCACCATCAACCTCGACACCCCCGACGCGGCATGCGACCTCGACTACATACCGAACAAGAGCCGCGCCTTCCCGATCGAATATGCGCTGTCGAACTCATTCGGCTTCGGCGGCACCAACGCCGCACTGCTGTTCAAGCGGTATCAGGCGGGCGGGCTCTAGGCCTTAGACCATAGGCTCCAGCCAAAGCCCACAGCCCAAAGCCGATATAGAGTGTTCCCATGAAGATCGCGGTCTGTATCAAGCAGGTGCCGACGCGTGATTGGCAGCCGCGTCTCAACGACACGGCCACCTGGATTCGCGACACCGAGGCCACCTTCGAAACGAACGAGCCCGACGCCTACGCACTCGAAGAGGCGCTGCGGCTGAAAGAGAAGCTCGGCGGCGAAGTGGTGGTGTGCGGCGCTGGACCGGCTCGTGTGGCGCAGGTGCTCCGTGAAGCGCTGGCGCGCGGCGCCGATCGCGGCATTCACGTCCACGCCGACACGCTCGCCAGTGCGGATGCGTTTGTTACCGCCACGGCGCTCGCCGACGCCATGCGCGACGAGCAGTTCGACCTGATTCTCACCGGGTTGCAGTCCGACGATCAGGGGTTCGCGCAAACCGGCGTGATCCTCGCGGAACGGCTCGCCATGAGCCACGCCACCATCGTGATGGAAGTGCAGGCCGATCCTGCCGCACGGAGGCTGCGCGTGAAGCGCGAACTCGAAGGCGGCTGGTTTCAGTGGATCGGGCTGTCGTGTCCGGCGGTGCTGACGATTCAGAGCGGCATCAATCAGCTGCGCTACGCCACGCTCAAGGGGATCATGGCGGCGAAGAAGAAGGAACTGCGCACGGTCGCCGCCGCCGCGAGTACCGTGTCGAAGCTGACGATTGCGAAGCTGTACGTGCCGGAGAAGGCAAAGACCACGCGGATGATCGCCGGCACCCCGGCAGAGGCTGCGGCTGAACTGGTCCGCGTCCTTCGCGAAGACGCGCGGGTGATCGCATGATCCTCGTCGTCGCGGAAGCCCGCCAAGGTACGCTCAATCGCGCCAGCTGGGAGGCGATTGCCGCTGCGCAGCAGATGGCCATGGCCGCAGGACACGCTGGTGACGTGGCCGTGCTCATCGCCGGCAGCGGTGTCGCGGCCCTCGCGGACGAACTGGCGGCCGCCGCCGTCAAGGAAGTGGTCACCATCGAGGCGGCCGCGCTGGCCGCCTACACCAGTGACGGCTCCACGGCCGCCGTGCAGGGCGCCATCGCCGAACTGACGCCGTCGCACGTGGTCTTTCCGCACACCTACCAGACCCGCGACTTCGTTCCTGCGTTGGCCGCGCGGCTCGATCGCGCGCTGGCCACGGATGTGGTCGCGGTGAAGGGACAGGGACAGGGCCTGCTGTTCGTCCGTCCGATGTTCCAGGGAAAGCTGACCGCCGACGTCGCGTTGCAGGGTGAACAGCCACACCTCGTCACGTGCCAGATCGGCGCCTTTCGCGGCGACACAGCGGCCAGGGGAGCGTCGGCCGCTCCGGTGCGCGCGCTGAGTGTCGCCATCGACGCCGCAGCAATCAGGACGACGCCCGAGGCGCCGTTTCAGGACGCCAAGCAGTCGGTCGATCTCGGTCAGGCCGAGCGGATTGTGTCGGTCGGCCGCGGCATCAAGGAAGAGGCGAACATCGCCCTGGCGCGCGGACTGGCCGAGGCGCTCGGCGCCGAACTCGCCGCATCTCGCCCCATCTGCGATGCTGGCTGGCTGCCCATGGATCGTCAGGTCGGCAGCTCGGGCCAGACCGTGGCACCAAAACTCTATCTGGCGCTGGGCATTTCTGGCGCCATTCAGCACCTGGTCGGCATGAAGGGGGCGCAGACCATCGTCGCCATCAACAAGGACGCCGACGCGCCGATTTTCGAAGTCGCCAGCTACGGCATCGTCGGCGACCTCTTCGAGATCGTTCCCGCGCTCGTCGCGGCGCTGAAAAAGTAGGCATGGGAAGCCCTCTTCGCACATTCCTCCGCGCCGCCGTCGTCGCAGTGGTCGTCGGTGTCCCCTGCCTGACAACGCAAGCGCCCCTCTCGGCGCAGGCCTCGAACCCACCCAACTGGAACGCGCTCGAGTCGGAAACGCTCCGTCACTTTCAGGCGCTGCTCCGATTCGATACCAGCAATCCCCCAGGGAACGAATACCTGGTCACCGACTATCTGAAGGCGGCCCTCGAGAAGGAAGGGATCGCCGTGCAGATCGTCGCCTCCGATCCAAAGCGGCCGAACCTGATTGCGCGGCTGAAGGGGAGCGGGCGCAAGCCACCGCTGCTCTACATGGGACACAGCGACGTCGTGACCGTCGACCCGAAGAAGTGGACGTTCCCGCCCTTCAGCGCCACGCGCGATGGCGGCTACATCTACGGACGCGGGTCGCTCGACGACAAGCCGCACGTGGTGGCCGGGCTCATGACGCTGCTGACGTTGAAACGCCTGAACGTGGCGCTCGATCGCGACGTGATCTTTCTGGTGGAAGCTGGCGAAGAGGGGTCGAGCGGCGTCGGCATCGGTTACATCGTCCAGGAGCACTATCCGCTCATCGACGCCGAGTACTGTTTCGCTGAAGGTGGCAACGTCACCCGCGTCGCCTCGCAGGTGAAATTCGCCGCGATTCAGGCGCAGGAAAAGGTCAGCCGCGGAATGGAATTGGTCGCGACCGGACCTTCGGGTCATGGGTCGGCGCCGCTCGCCGGCATGGCCATCGTCGAACTGTCGAAGGCGATTGCGGCGCTCAGCGCCTGGCGCCAGCCGTTCCTGTTCAACACCACGTCGCGCGAGTTCTTCCGGCTGATGGCCACCGTGTCTTCGCCCGACGATGCGCTGCGCTATCGCGCGGTGCTTGGCGCTGACCCGGCGGCGCGCGCCGCCGCGCACGACTCGTTCCAGAAGAGCGAGCCACGCTACGCGTCGATGCTGCACACCTCGATTTCGCCGACGATCGTCAATGGCGGCTATCGCTCGAACGTGATTCCGTCAGAGGCGAAGGCGACGCTCGACGTCCGGATGGTGCCGGAGGAGGATCCCGCCGCGTTCCTCGACGAGGTGCTGAAGGTGATCAACAATCCCGCGATCACCGTGCGATACACCTCGAACACCGCCCGGCCCATACCGGCGCCAGCGAAGCTCGATTCCGAGGCGTTCAAGGTGGTGCAGTCGGCCGTGGCGCGCAACTACGACAGCGTGGCCATTCCCATGATGGGCACCGGTGCGACCGACATGGCTCAGGTGCGCACGAAGGGGCAGCAGTGCTTCGGCATCGGTCCCGCGGCCGATCTCGAGGACGCCGCGAAGGGTTTTGCGGCGCACAGCGACCAGGAGCGAATCCTCGAAGCAGAGATCTATCGCTTCGTCCGCTTCTCGTACGAAATCGTGTTCGACCTCGCGCGCGGCAACTAGGCTCTGCCGCGGCCTGGCAGCCTATCCATTTCAGGATACGGCCGCCTCATTTTCCGAGAGGCCGGGCGGCTGTCAACATCGGGAGGGGGCGGCCAAGCCGGCCCGTGACAAGTACTAGGCTCCACGCTTCCCGCGAACGGCTACAATTCGTTCGCCGAGAGCGTGTCCGGGAACGGCCGTTCTCCTCAAGGAGGCATTCGAATGTCACGTAGAAACACCCGGGGCCTGATGGTTTCCGGAGCAATTCTCGCCGTCGTGGTCGCAGCCGGCTGGAACGGCCAGGCTCAGGCGCCAGCCCCGGCGGCCGTGCAGTCGTGGACGAACTTCACGCCGACCAACAACCTGCCGAACCCCTACAACACGATTGAGGGCTTCTTCAAGCTGGGTCGTCCGTCGGGATCGACCAGCGCCGTCGAAATCGATAAGGACGGCAAGACCGTGTGGTTCGCCGAGCGCTGCGGATCGAACTCCTGCGCCGCCACGCCGGACATCGACACCGTCTACCACTTCGACACCAACGGCAACATCATCAAGAGCTTCGGCAAGGGCCTCATCATCTTTCCGCACGGCATCCATGTGGATAAAGACGGCAACGTCTGGGTGACCGACGGCAACGACAACGCCCCGGCACCGGCTCGCGGCGCTGCCCCTGCGGCTGGCGCGGCACCCGCCGCTCGTGGACCGGCACCGACCGGCCCGAACCCGGCGGCAACAAAGGGACACCAGATCTTCAAGTTCAGCCCGAACGGCGAAGTGCTGATGACCATCGGCCGTCCAGGCGGCGCCACCGGTCCGACCGAATGCTGCTGGCAGCCGAACGACGTCATCACCAATGCCGCCGGCGAGATCTTCGTGGCGGAGGGACACGGCCAGAACCCGAACGATCGCATCATCAAGTTCGACAAGACCGGCAAGTTCGTTCAGGCCTGGGGCAAGCGCGGCACGGGCGCACTCGAGTTCAACCAGCCGCACGCGCTGGCGTTCGACTCGCAGGGCCGTCTGTTCGTCGGCGACCGCGCCAACAACCGCGTCGTCGTCTTCGACAAGAACATGAAGCAGGTCGCCGACTGGCCGCAGTTCAGCCGTCCGAGCGGTATCTACATCGACAAGAAGGACATCCTCTACTCGGCCGACTCGGAATCGGGCGGCATCAACCCGGCGCACGGTCAGTGGACGCGCGGCATCCGCATTGGCAGCGCGAAAGACGGCAAGGTGACGGCGCTCATTCCCGATCCGCTGCCGCTGTGCGCACCAGGCGCGCCTCGGTCCACTCCACCCACCTGTGCCTCAGGCACATGGGTTGCGGAAGGCGTCGCCGCTGACGATGCCGGCAACATCTACGGCGCCGAAGTCGGTCCGCGCAAAATGCAGAAGTACGTCAAGAAGTAAGCACAGCCCCGTTATCCACGAAGGCACGAAGGCCCAGCAGGGGCTTTCGTGCCTTTCGTATTTCGGGTCGACCCTCGAGCGGCACCGCGTTTGAAGGCACTGTCGTGTGCGTTTCACACGCCCGGGTCCCTTTGTGATCGCCGTCTTCGCCGCCATGGCGATGGGAGGCTGCGCCAG
>CADEEX010000100.1 GCA_902826465.1 uncultured Acidobacteriota bacterium | reverse complement strand
GCGAGAAGCTCGACAACCTGATCTTCGTCATCAACTGCAACCTGCAGCGGCTCGACGGTCCGGTGCGCGGCAACGGCTCGATCATCACGGAACTGGAAGCCGCGTTCCGCGGCGCCGGCTGGAACGTGATCAAGGTGCTGTGGGGCAAGGAGTGGGATCCGATTCTGGCCCGCGACCGCGACGGCCTGCTCGTCAAGCGCATGGGCGAGATCGTCGACGGCCAGTATCAGAAGTACGCGATCTCGTCGGGTGCCTACATCCGCGAGCACTTCTGGGGCACCGATCCCCGGTTGCTCGACATGGTGAAGCACCTCTCCGACGACCAGCTGAAGAAGATGTCGCTCGGCGGTCACGACCCGGTGAAGGTCTACAACGCCTTCAAGGCCGCCACCGACCACAAGGGCGCGCCCACCGTGGTGCTGGCGCGCACCATCAAGGGCTACGGACTCGGCGAAGCGGGTGAGGGCAAGAACATCACCCACCAGCAGAAGAAGATGAACGAAGACGAGCTGCGGGCGTTCCGCACGCGCTTCGGCATCCCGATTTCTGACACCGACATCAGCAAGGCGCCGTTCTACCGTCCGGCCAACGACAGCCCGGAAATCAAGCACATGATGGAGACGCGGGCGCGTCTCGGCGGTCCTGTGCCGACGCGGCGTGTCAAAGCCAAGCCCACGGCCGAACCGGCCGCCGACATCTTCGAAGAGTTCTACACCGGCACCGAGGGACGCAAGGCGTCGACCACGATGGTCTTCGTACGTCTGCTCTCGAAGCTGCTGCGCGACAAGGAGATTGGCAACCTCGTGGTGCCGATCGTCCCCGACGAAGCCCGCACCTTCGGCATGGAAGCGTTGTTCCGCCAGGTGGGTATCTACTCGCACTCCGGCCAGCTGTACGAGCCGGTCGACATGGACACCTTGCTGTACTACAAGGAAGCGTCCGACGGGCAGATCCTCGAGGAAGGGATCAACGAAGCGGGCTCGATGTCGTCGTTCATCGCCGCGGGCACGGCCTATGCGACGCACGGCGTCAACACGATTCCGTTCTTCATCTACTACTCGATGTTCGGCTTCCAGCGCATTGGCGACCTGATCTGGGCCGCGGGCGACAGCCGCACGCGCGGGTTCCTGCTCGGGGGCACCGCGGGTCGCACCACGCTCGCTGGCGAAGGTCTGCAGCATCAGGACGGCAACAGCCATCTGTTCGCCTACCCGTTCCCGAACGTCGTGTCGTACGACCCGGCGTTTGCCTACGAACTGGCGGTCATCATCAAGGACGGCATCCGCCGGATGTACGTCGAGCAGGAGAGCATCTTCTACTACCTGACGGTGATGAACGAGCAGTACGCAATGCCGGCGATGCCGGCCGGGTCGCACGACGGCATCCTGAAGGGGCTCTACAAGTTCAGCAGCACCACCAAGCCGAAGGCGAAGGCGCGCGCCCAGCTGCTCGGCAGCGGCGCCATTCTTGGCGAAGTGATCAAGGCAGCGGAAGTGCTCGAGTCGAAGTACGACGTCGGCACCGACGTCTGGAGCGTGACCAGCTACGGCGAGCTCTATCGCGAGGGTCACGCCTGCGATCGGTGGAACATGCTGCACCCGACGGCCAAGGCCAGGGTGCCATATGTGACCCAGTGCCTGAAGGACGCGCCCGGCGTGTTCGTGGCGGCGTCCGACTACATCAAGGCATTGCCCGACTCGATCGACAAGTGGCTGCCGAAGCCGCTCGTGGCGCTCGGGACCGACGGGTTCGGCCGCAGCGAAAATCGAGCGAGCCTGCGTGAGTTCTTCGAAGTCGACTATCGCTACATCGTCGTCGCCACGCTGCATGCGCTGGCGAAAGACGGCAAGGTGGCGCCGGCCGTGGTTGAAGAGGCGCTCAAGACGCACAACATCAATCCCGAGAAGAGCAATCCCGCTCTCTCGTGACATCGACGCGAGTCTTCATTGGCGACAGATTTCACTCTTCCTGAACTCGGCGAACAGATTGCCGGCGGCGACGTGCTCCGTGTGCTCGTCAAGGCTGGCGACACGATCGCCAAAGATCAACCGGTCCTCGAGCTCGAAACCGACAAGGCGACGATCGAAGTGCCCTCGTCCATCGCCGGCGTGGTGAAGGAGATCAAGGTCAAGGTCGGCGAGAAAGTGAAGGTCGGCCAGGCGATCCTGAGCGTCGAAGCTGGCGAATCTGCCGCCAAGGCCGCGCCCGCGGCTGCGGCGCCCGCACCGGCCAAGGCGTCGGCGCCCGCGCCTGAACCGCCGGCAGCCAAGGTGGCCGATGCGGCGCCTGCCAAGAAGGAAGACGAAGACACGCGGCCGATCGCCGCGCCTGCGGCGGCGAGCCGCAAGGTGGTGGACATCCGCGGTGCCCGGCCAGCGGCTGGTGCGCCGGCGTCCGATGCGCCGCCGGCTCCGGCCTCGCCATCAGTGCGCCGCATGGCGCGCGAACTGGGCGTCGACATCAACACCGTTGCCGGCTCAGGTCCCGATGGCCGCATCTCGATTGACGATGTGAAGGCGCATACCAAGCGCCTGGTTTCGTCCGCATCTGCAGGTGTGCCGGGCGTTGCCCATGTCGGCGAACCGCTGCCCGACTTCAGCCGCTGGGGCGAGGTGGAGCGCAAGGAAATGAAGGGCGTGCGCCGGAAGACGGCGGAGCGCCTGAGCATGGCGTGGGCGACGATTCCGCTGGTCACCCAGCAGGAATACGCCGACATCACCGCGCTCGAAGAGGTCCGCAAGAAGTACCAGAAGCAGGTGGAAGCGGCCGGCGGCATGCTGACGGTCACGGCGGTGGCGGTAAAGATTCTGGCCGCCGCGCTCAGGCAGTTCCCGCAGTTCAACGCCTCGATCGATCTGGCCGCCAACGAAATCGTCTACAAGAAGTTCGTGAACGTGGGTGTGGCGGTCGATACCGATCGCGGCCTGATCGTGCCGGTCATTCGCGACGCCGACCAGAAGAGCCTCACCCAGATTGCCATCGACCTGACGGTGCTGTCCGAGAAGGCGCGGACGCGCAAGATCTCGCTCGACGAGATGCAGGGCGGTTGCATCAGCGTGTCGAACCTTGGCGGCATTGGCGGCAGCTTCTTCACGCCGCTGGTGAATCCGCCGGAAGTGGCGATTCTCGGCATTTCGCGCGGCAAGATTCAGCCGGTGTGGGACAAGGACAAGAACACCTTCGTGCCGCGTCAGCTGCTGCCGCTGTCGCTGTCGTACGACCATCGCGTGATCGATGGCGCCGACGGCATGCGTTTCCTGAAGTGGGTCGTCGAAGCGTTCGAGCAGCCGTTCGTGCTCGCGCTGCACGGCTAACTAATTCACCACGACGACACTGATTAACACGCCACGGAGACACGGAGACACAGAGCCGCGACGCCTGAAGAATTCGTAGCTCTGAGCCTCTGTGTCTCTGTGGCTAGTCCCTCTTTTTTCTTATGAGTGCATATCAACTGGTGGTGGTCGGCGGTGGCCCCGGGGGCTACGCGGCCGCATTTCTTGGCGCTGACCTTGGTCTCACCACGGCGCTGATCGATACCGAAGTGAATCCAGGCGGGGTGTGCGTCTATCGAGGCTGCATTCCGTCGAAGGCGCTGCTGCACATCGCCAAACTGGTTGATGAGTCTCGTCACGCGAAGGCGTGGGGCGTCGAGTTCGGCGAGCCGAAGATCGACCTCGACAAGATGCGCGACTTCAAGAACAGCGTCGTGAAGCGCCTGACCAGCGGCACGGGTCAGCTCGCCAAGGCGCGCAAGATCACCTACATCCAGGGGTGGGCGACGCTGCTCGGTCCACACGCACTGAAGGTCGAGAAGACCGGCGGTGGGGAAGAGACCATCGAGTTCGAGCACGCGATTCTGGCCACGGGTTCGACGCCGGCGATGCCGCCGATGCTCAAGGTGGACGACCCGCGGGTGATGGATTCGACCGGAGCGCTCGACCTGCCTGAGATTCCCAAGTCGATGCTCGTCGTCGGTGGCGGCTATATCGGTCTCGAACTCGGCTCGGTGTACGCGGCACTTGGCAGCGCGGTGACGGTGGTGGAGATGACCGCGGGGCTGTTGCCGGGCGCCGATCGCGACCTCGTGGATGTGCTCGCCAAGCGCATCGTCGCGAAGATGAAGTCGGTGATGCTGAACACGCGCGTCACCAAGATGGTGCCCGAGAAGAAGGGCATCAAGGTCACCTTCGAAGGCGACGGCGTGAAGGACGGCGGACAGGAACAGCTGTTCGACCGCGTGCTCGTGTCGGTGGGGCGGCGGCCGAACTCGAAGGTGCCTGGGCTCGACAGCACGCGTGTGCGCATCAACGAGAAGGGGTTCATTGCGGTCGACGAGCAGTTGCGTACCGACGAGCCGTCGATCTTCGCGATCGGCGATGTGGTCGGCGAGCCGATGCTCGCGCACAAGGCGTCGCACGAGGGACGTGTTGCAGTCGAGGTCATCGCTGGCGAGAATGTGGCGTTCGAATCGCGGGCGATTCCGGCGGTCGTGTTCACCGACCCGGAACTGGCCTGGTGCGGGCTCACCGAAACGCAGGCCGCGAACGAGGGGCGGACGGTCGCCATTGCCAAGTTCCCGTGGGGCGCGTCGGGCCGGGCGCTCACAATCGATCGCACCGACGGGTTGACGAAGCTGATCATCGACCCGGAGACCGAGCGGATTCTCGGCGTCGGTCTGGTGGGACCTGGCGCCGGCGAACTGATCGCCGAGGGCGTGCTGGCCATCGAAATGGGCGCGAACGCGACCGACCTCAAGCTGTCGATCCACCCGCACCCGACGCTTACCGAAACGTTGATGGAGTCGGCCGAAGTGTTCTTCGGCCAGGCCACTCACGTGTACAGGCCGAAGCGCTAGAGCGCTTATTCTCGGCCGTGGGCCGCCTGGCCACAGGACGCTGAACGCGCGTTAGCGGCCGGTGCGGCTCACCGCGCCGCTTTCGCTCCGTCGCAGGTAGTCGTCGCTCACCAGCTGGTCGACGACTGCCTGACACACCTCTTCCTCCAGCCCGAACAAGCGCGACGCCTGTGGCACGGTGAGGCTCATTCCCGGCATCTCGTCGAACTCGGCCCGAACCCGCTCGGTGACCATGTGCACTTCCATCTGCGTTCTCCTTATGCGCTCCTTCAGCAAGAAGAGCGCCACTGCGACTTCGGCATTTGCCCGTACACCGGGATCGTGTTGAAGGCGCGTGGTGACAAAAACGTGTCTCATTGATCGCGTTGGTACATTTTCGTGAGATTCGAGCGCTTTACATCAGCTGTCGCTTCGGGCATAAATCAGAGCCACCGTGCATCTGACGCCGAGGGAAATCGACAAGCTGCTGATCTTTTCGGCGGGTGAACTGGCGCGTAAGCGCCGCGCCCGCGGACTCAAGCTCAACCACCCTGAATCGGTGGCCCTGATCACGTCCGAGATCCTTGAAATGATCCGCGACGGACATTCGGTGGCCGAGATCATGACCGCAGGTGCTGCCGTCCTCCCCGCAGACGCGGTCATGGAAGGCGTCGCCGAGATGATTCCAGAGATTCAGGTGGAAGGGACGTTTCCCGACGGCACGAAACTCGTGACCGTGCATCACCCGATTCGATAGGCGCTGCTGATGATTCCTGGAGAGTACATTCTTGCCGCCGAGCCGATCGAGCTCAATGCCGACCGGCCGACGACGCACCTGGTGGTCGCGAACAAAGGCGACCGTCCGGTGCAGGTCGGGTCCCATTGCCACTTCTTCGAGGTGAACCGCGCGTTGCATTTCGACCGCCAGAAGGCGTTCGGGATGCGCTTGAACGTGGCCGCCGGTACTGCGGTGCGGTTCGAGCCTGGCGATGTGCGAGAGGTGGAACTTGTCGCCCTTGGCGGCCTGCGTCACGTCTACGGGCTCAACGCCCTGGTGAATGGGTTGCTCGACGACGAGGCGGTGGCGAGGCGGGCCGCCGCGGCGGCCGCTGCCTTCGTCGCGACGCCTGATCGTCACGCCTGATCGATAGCGAGAGGTTGTTCGCCGTGCGCATTTCCCGCCGTTCTTACGCTGACCACTACGGCCCCACCACCGGCGATCGCATCCGCCTCGGCGACACCGACCTCTTCATTCGCATCGAGCGCGACTTTGCCGTCTACGGCGAGGAGGCCAAGTTTGGCGGCGGCAAGGTGATTCGCGACGGCATGGGCCAGTCGCCGGCCATCACTCGCGCTGGCGGTGCCCCCGACCTCGTCATCACCTCGGTCGTCGTCATCGACAGCACCGGTATCTACAAGGCCGATATCGGCATTCGCGATGGCCGGATCTCGGCGATTGGCAAGGCGGGCAATTCCGGCATCATGAGCGGCGTCACGCCTGGGCTCGAGATTGGCGCGTCGACCGAGATTCTGGCGGGCGAGGGGCACATTCTCACGGCCGGCGGCATCGACTCGCACGTGCACTTCATCTCGCCGAATCAGATTCCTGACGCCTTTCACTCGGGCCTGACCACACTCCTCGGCGGTGGCACTGGTCCGGCCACCGGCACCAACGCCACCACGTGCACGCCTGGCGCCTGGAACATCAGGCGGATGTACGAAAGCGTGCAGGGGTTTCCGCTGAACTTCGGCTTCCTCGGCAAGGGCAACACGTCCACCGCCGAGCCGTTGGTTGAGCAGATTCAGGCCGGTGCGATTGGGCTGAAGCTGCACGAAGACTGGGGCACCACGCCGGCGGCGATCGACAGTTGCTTGTCAGTCGCCGACGAGTTCGATGTGCAGGTGGCGATTCACACCGACACGTTGAATGAAACCGGGTTCGTGGAGGACACCATCGCGGCAATCGGTGGGCGAACGATTCACACGTATCACACTGAAGGGGCCGGCGGCGGTCACGCGCCCGACATCATCCGTCTCTGCGGCGAACCGAACGTGCTGCCCTCGTCCACCAACCCGACGATGCCGTTCACGAAGAACACGCTCGACGAGCATCTCGATATGTTGATGGTGTGTCATCACCTGTCGTCGAAGGTGCCGGAAGACGTGGCGTTCGCCGATTCGCGCATTCGTCCCGAGACGATCGCGGCGGAAGACGTGCTGCACGATCTGGGCGCCATCAGCATGATGTCGTCGGATTCGCAGGCGATGGGACGCATTGGCGAAGTGATCTGCCGCACGTGGCAGACCGCCGACAAGATGAAGCGCCAGCGCGGGCCGCTCGAGGGCGACTCGACGCACGACGACAACCATCGCGTCCGCCGTTACGTGTCGAAGTACACCATCAACCCGGCGATTGCCCACGGCATCTCGCACGAAGTGGGGTCGATTCGCGTCGGCAAGCTCGCCGATCTGGTGCTGTGGAAGCCGGCGTTTTTCGGCGTCAAGCCGGAGCTAATCATCAAGGGCGGCTTCATTGCCGGTGCGATGATGGGCGACGGCAATGCGTCGATCCCGACGCCGCAGCCGGTGATTGCCAGGATGATGTTCGGCGGCTTCGGCGCCTCGCTCGATGCCTGCAGCGTCCATTTCGTGAGCCAGGCGGGGCTCGACGCCGGGGCGCTGGGCGGATTACACCGACGCCAGGTGGCGGTGCGCAACTGCCGCGCCATCGGCAAGCGCGATCTGATCTGGAACGACGCGCTGCCACGCATCGACGTCAACGCCGACACCTACGAGGTCCGCGCCGACGGCGAGTTGTTGACGTGCGAGCCGGTGAGCGTTCTGCCACTCGCGCAGCGCTATTTCTTGTTTTAACCACGAGATCGAGAACGCACAAATCTCACAAATGCCGCCACGAAGACTCGAAGACACGAAGAACTGCAGCGATCGGCGGCACTGAAGGACCGCCCTCAGGCACCCAAGCACCCAAGCACCCTATCCCGATGAAATCAGTCGCCAACGTGTTCAAGTCGCTGCCAGTGGTCAGCGCGGTCGTGCGCGCAGACGCGATGCCCGTGGAGGCGCAGGCGTACGCCTGGGATGAGATCGTGCTCGACTGGGAGCAGCGCGTCAGAGTTCGCGCGCGACGGGTAACGACGGGCGGTATCGAGTTCGCGACGGCCTTGCCGCGAGGCACGGTGTTGCGCGAGGGCGACTGTCTCGTACTCTCGTCGCTGCAGTTGAACGTGCGCGTGATCGAATGCCCTGAGCAGGTGCTGGTCGTTCGACCGAGAGACGCCGCGGAGGCCGCGGAGTTTTCGTATCACATCGGCAACAGCCACTCGCCGATGATGATCGACGGCGGCCTGATCATCTGCCCGGAAATGCCGGGCATGACCAGACTGCTCGAGTATCACCAGATTCCCTTCGAGCGTGCCGAGCGACCGTTCACACCGCTCGGTCAGGTCGTGGGCCATCGTCACGGATCGCTGTCGTGACGCCGGCGATTGCCTCGCTGCTGCACCTGTGCGACAGCCTGTTTCCGACCGGATCGTTTTCGCATTCCGATGGGCTCGAGGCCGCGACGGCCAGCGGACAGGTCGCGTCGCCAGACGATCTGTCGGCCTGGATGCAGGCCCTTGGCTCGCAGACGCTTCGTTCGCTCGAGGGGCCGGCCGTGCGGCGCGCCTGGCAGGCCGTGCACGAGGGCGACCGCGACCTGGCCGCACTCTCGGTGCTGGACGACGAGGTGCACGCGCTCAGGCCGTCAGCGGCCGGACGGGACGCCAGTCGCGCGATGGGGTCGCGCCTGCTCCGCACCTGGCAGCAGATCCGGCCGGACGAGCGCCTGTATCACATGCAGGCGCGGCGTCCGCAGATGACTCTGCCGGTGGCGTTCGGCGTCGTGTGCGCGGTGACCGGCGTCGCTGAACGCGACGCCATTGCCGGCTACGCCTATACGCGGTTCGCCGCCACGCTGTCGTCGGCGATGCGGCTCATGCCGCTCGGTCAGCAGCGCGGACATGCGGTGCTGGCCCGCATGCTCGACACCGTTCCTGCGCTGGTCGAGAGCGTGATCGCGGAGTCGAAACCGTTGATGGCCTTCACGCCCGCCCTCGATCTTGCCACCATGCAGCAGCAGTACGTGCACTCACGGTTGTTCCGATCATGACGCGCGTAACGGTTCGACTCGGCGTCGGTGGGCCGGTGGGTTCTGGCAAGACAGCGCTCGTCGACACGCTCTGTAAGCGAATGCGCGACCGCTACGCGCTCGGCGTCGTTACCAACGACATCTTCACGCGCGAGGACATGGAGTTTCTGGTCCGCAGTGACGCGCTCGCCGCCGATCGGATTCTTGGCGTGCAGACCGGCGGCTGTCCGCATACAGCCATTCGAGAGGACGCGTCGATGAACCTGGACGCGCTGGATCTGCTCGCGACCAGGCATCCGGAGCTCGACCTCGTGTTTCTCGAGAGCGGCGGCGACAACCTCGCGGCCAGTTTCAGCCCGGAACTGGTCGATGCGTCGATCTACGTGATCGACGTGTCTGGTGGCGACAAGATTCCACGGAAGGGCGGTCCTGGCGTGTCGCGGTCGGACCTGCTGGTCATCAACAAGATCGATCTCGCGCCGTACGTGGGCGCCGACCTCGGCGTGATGGAGCGCGACGCCCTGGCACAACGAGGCGAGCGTCCGTTCATCTTCACCAACATCAAGACCGGGCAGGGCGTGGAGGAGGTGATCGCGTGGATTCAGCAGCAACTGCTGTTCGATCGCTAGCCGACGCGCTCGACCACCGCGCACTCTCTCACGTCGGCAAACACGCACGGCTCGAGTTGCGCTTCGGTGTTCGCCGCGGACGTACCGCGCTGATCCATGCCTACGCCGAGCCGCCTTTCAGGGTCGGGCGTACATTCGCTGAGGCCGATGGGCTGCACCTGATTCTGGCGTCCTCTGCGCCTGGCGTGTTTGGCGGCGACCACCTCGAGCAAACGGTCGTTGTCGAGGCGGGAGCGTGCGTGCGGCTCACGTCGCAATCGGCGCTGCAGGTGCATACGTCCAGGCGGCCTGCGGAAGCCGTGCTCCAGCATCAGTTCTCTGTCGGCGAAGGTGCCACGCTCGTGTGTGCGTGGGATCCGGTCATTCCGTTCGCCGGCGCATCCCTCAGGCAGCGCCTCTCGGTCGACCTTGATGCGGGCGCTCGGTTGTTCTGGTCAGACGCGGTCATGGCGGGCCGCGAAGCGCGTGGCGAACGCTGGCTGTTCCATCGGCTCGATCACGAACTCGCCGTCCGCCGCCAGGGCGCGCTCACGTATCTCGAACGCTACGTGATCGAGCCGGCACGGGCGGCCGTGGATCGACCGTGGCTCGCCAGTGACGCGGCCTACTTCGGAAGCATCATCAGTGTCGGCGATTCAGTGACGGATCTGGATGCGCTGCAGAGGGACATCGGAAGCTGCCACGGCGCAACCGGGGCGACCGACCGAATCGAGACGGATGTGGTGCTGGCAAGACTGATGGCGGCGGATGGCCCCGCCTTTCACGCCGCACGAGCCCGCGTGCGGACCAGGCTCACGGCTCCCTATCCCTGCGCCGCCTTGTCGTAGGCGTCGGCGGTTTCGTGGGCGTGGTACGAGCTGCGCACGAGCGGGCCCGACTCGACGTGCACGAACCCCATATCGAGCGCAATGGTCTTGAGCTCCTGGAACTCGTCCGGATGGTAGTAGCGCACCATCGGCGCGTGTTTCTCGGTCGGGCGCAAGTACTGCCCGAGCGTGAGAATCTGGCAGTGGACGTCGCGCAGATCTCTCAGCGTGGCGATGACTTCGTCGCGCTCCTCGCCAAGGCCGACCATGAGTCCGGTTTTGGTCGGTATTCTTGGCGCGTACTCGCGTGAACGCTTGAGCAGTTCCAGCGTGCGCGCGTAGCGTCCGCCTGAGCGGGCCATGCGATAGAGCCGCGGCACTGTTTCCGTGTTGTGGTTGAGCACGTCTGGCCCGGCATCGAGCACAGTGCGCAACGGCGCTTCCTCGCCCTTGAAATCGGGAATCAGTACTTCGATGCGGCACTGCGGCAGCCGCTCGCGCGTGCGCGTAATCGTTTCCGCAAAGATCGCCGCACCCCCGTCCTTCACATCGTCGCGGTCGACCGATGTGATGACGACGTACTTGAGGCCGAGCGTCTGGATGGCGTTGGCCACGCGTTCAGGCTCGGCCGTATCGATGGCCGCCGGTCGGCCGTGCGCCACCGCGCAGTACGAACACGAGCGTGTGCACACGTCGCCGAGGATCATGAATGTGGCGGTGCCGTGTGCCCAGCATTCGCCGATGTTCGGGCAGCGCGCTTCCTCGCAGACCGTGTGCAGGTTGAGCTCGCGCATCAGTCCCTTCAGCCGGAGATAGCTGGGGGAGCCTGGCGCGCGCACCTTCAGCCAGTCAGGCTTCGGGGTGCGCGGCTGTGCGGGCAGGAGCGGAATGACGCGAGCCACGGGATCGATTATACCGGCCGCAGTCCGGCGAGCAGGAAGTCGGCGAAACGATCGGCGATCTCCTGCGATGTGGACGGTCCATCGGGGTGATACCAGCGGCGAATCCAGTTCACCGCGCCAAGGATGGCGAACGACACCAGCTTGACGTCGACCTGCCGGAAGAGACCGTCTTCCACGCCCTGTTGCACTACACGGCGCAGGCCACGATCGAACAGGTCTCGACGCTCGATGACGGCGGCGCGATGCTCAGGGCTCAGCGCTTCGAGATCCATGAACAGGGCAATGCCAAACAGGTGGTCAAGAATGATGTGCACGAACGAGACGATGAGCCGGCGGAGCTTCTCGTCAGGCTTCGCGTCGCTCGCTTCAATCTCGGCGAGGATGCCGAGCAGGTTGTCGAGCGAATACTGGTGACACCCGAAGAGAATGTCTTCCTTGTTCTTGAAGTAGTAGTAGAGATTCCCCTTCTTCATGGCCAGCGCGGCGGCGATCTGTTCCACGGTGGCACCGTGGTAGCCGAGCTGACGGAAGGCGAGGGCGGCGCTCTTCAGAATCTCGACGCGCGTCGAACTGCCGGTTCCCGGTGGTGGGGCGTCCTTGGAGGGCGGGTCCACCCTCTAACCGCAGTT
>CADEEX010000099.1:2222-11954 GCA_902826465.1 uncultured Acidobacteriota bacterium | reverse complement strand
CGAACGTGAGCGGCTGGAAGTACAACCGGTCGGCGGTGTCGTAGTCGGTCGACACCGTCTCCGGGTTGCAGTTGATCATGATTGTTTCGAGGTTCTCCTCGCGCAGCGCGAACGAGGCGTGACAGCAGCAGTAGTCGAACTCGATGCCCTGGCCAATGCGGTTCGGCCCGCTGCCGAGAATGACGACCTTGTTCCGCGGCGTCGGATTCGACTCGCACGACGGCTCGTACGAGCTGTACATGTACGGCGTGAACGACTCGAACTCGGCCGCGCAGGTATCGACCCTCTTGTAAACCGATTCGAGTCCCTGCCCGCGCCGTTTGTCACGAACCGCCGCTTCACTGCGACCGGTGGCCAGCGCGAGTTCGGCGTCGCCGAATCCGGCGCGCTTCAGCCGACGCATCTGCGCCGTGTCGATGGCGTCGAGCCCCGTCTTCGTGGCCGCCTGCTGCATGTCGCGGATTTCAGCGAACTGCCGCAGGAACCAGAGATCGATCTTCGTGATCTCGTGGATCTGCTCGATCGGCCAGCCGCGGCTGAGCGCGCGGAACAGGTCCCACATGCGCCGGTCGGTCGGCACCGCCAGGCGCTTGCGGAGCGCGGCGTCGTCTTCCTCGTCGAGGGCCGACGGTGCGAACAGCAATCCGCTCTTGCCGATCTCGAGCGAGCGAACGCCCTTCATGAACGCTTCCTTGAAGGTGCGGCCGATGGCCATCGCCTCGCCCACCGACTTCATCTGCGTCGTGAGCGTGCGGTCGGCCTGCGGGAACTTCTCGAAGTTCCAGCGCGGGATCTTGACGACCACGTAGTCGATCGTCGGCTCGAACGACGCCGGGGTGACGCGGGTGATGTCGTTCGGAATCTCGTCGAGGTGGTAGCCGAGCGCGAGCTTGGCGGCGATCTTCGCGATCGGGAAGCCGGTGGCTTTCGAGGCCAGCGCCGACGACCGCGACACGCGCGGATTCATCTCGATCACGATCATCCGGCCGTTGGCCGGGTTCATCGCGAACTGAATGTTCGATCCGCCGGTTTCGACGCCCACCTTGCTGATGATGAGGCGCGCGGCGTCGCGCATGTACTGGTATTCCTTGTCCGACAGCGTGAGGATCGGCGCCACGGTGATGCTGTCGCCCGTGTGCACGCCCATCGGATCGATGTTCTCGATCGAGCAGATGACCACGAAGTTGTCGGCCACGTCGCGCATCACTTCGAGCTCGAATTCCTTCCAGCCGATCACCGACTCCTCAATGAGGATCTCGTGCACCGGGCTGAGTTCGAGACCACGCTCGGCCAGATCGCTGAACTCTTCGATGTTGTAGGCAATGCCGCCACCCACACCGCCCATCGTGAACGACGGACGCGACACCACCGGAAAGCCGAGCGTCCTGGCAATGTCGAGCGCTTCGGCGAGCGTGCGCGCCAGGCCGCTCTGCGGCACGTCGAGCCCGATCTCGCGCATCGCGTCCTTGAACAGCTGACGATCCTCGGCAATCTTGATCGCCTGAATCGACGCGCCAATCAGCTTGACGTTGTACTTCTCGAGCACGCCGGCTTCAGCGAGGGCAATGGCGAGGTTCAGCGCCGTCTGGCCACCGACGGTCGGGAGAATGGCGTCGGGCCGTTCGACGGCAATGATCGCCTCGAGGAACTCGACGGTCAGCGGCTCGACGTAGGTACGGTCGGCCAGCTCCGGGTCGGTCATGATCGTCGCCGGGTTGCTGTTGACGAGGATCACTTCGAGCCCCTCGGCCCGCAGCGCCTTGCACGCCTGCGATCCCGAGTAGTCGAATTCACAGGCCTGGCCGATCACAATCGGGCCAGAGCCGATGACCATCACACGCTTCAAGTCGGTTCTTCGGGGCATTTCACTGGAGGCTGGATTCTAGAGGCTAGATTCTGGGAACGGACGCGGGCGCAGCCAGCATCCAGCATCCAGTATCGAGCATCCGTCCCTAGCCCCGCTTCTCCTCAATCAAGTCGATAAAGTCGTTGAACAGGTAGTCGGCGTCGTGCGGGCCTGGTGACGCTTCCGGATGGTACTGAACGCAGAACACCGGCTGGGTGGTATGCCGCAACCCTTCGACGGTACCGTCGTAGAGGTTGCGGTGGGTCACGTCTACGTTCGACGGCAGCGACTCGGGATCGACGGCAAAACCGTGGTTCTGCGACGTGATCTCGATCTTGCCGGTCGACAGCTTCTTGACCGGGTGGTTGCCACCGCGGTGCCCGAACTTCAGCTTGTAGGTGCTGCCCCCCATCGCCAGACCGAGAATCTGGTGGCCGAGGCAGATCCCGAACGTCGGCACGCCGGA
Source organism: uncultured Acidobacteriota bacterium (assembly GCA_902826465.1). GTDB lineage: Bacteria > Acidobacteriota > Vicinamibacteria > Vicinamibacterales > CAVVIG01 > CADEEX01. The sequence continues at coordinate 9,642 of CADEEX010000099.1, read as the reverse complement.
GGCGACCAGCGCCTTGGCGTTGTCGATGGCGTAGGTGAGCGGCGCCGGATCGCCAGGACCATTGCTCAGGAACACGCCGTCGGGGCTGGTGGCCAGCAGTTCGCTGGCCGGCGTGCTCGCCGGGTACACCCGCACGTCGCAGCCATGCGCCGTCAGCCGTCGCATGATGTTCCACTTCATGCCGAAGTCGTAGGCGGCGATCTTCAGCCGGCGTTTCGCCTTCCGCTTCGTCGCCATGTCGTACTGCTTCGGGTCTTCTTCCTGCCAGTCGAACGCCCTGGCCGAGGTGACGACCTTCACCAGGTCTGAGCCTTCCATCTTCGGAATGGAACGCGCGTGTTCGACGAGCGCGTCCACATCGAGCTGGTTGCCGGTGGCGATGACGCCGCGCATGACCCCTGACGATCGCAACAACCGCGTCAAGGCGCGCGTGTCGATGTCGGCGACGGCCACAATCTGATTGGCGACGAGATAGTCGCGCAGCGTGCCCGACGCGCGCCAGTTGCTGGCGACCGGCGACTCGTCGCGAATGACGAACCCGGCGATATGCGGCTTCCGCGATTCGACATCCTCCGGCGAGACGCCGTAGTTGCCAATCTCGGCGCAGGTCATCGTGACAATCTGTCCCGAGTACGAGGGGTCGGTGAGGACTTCCTGATAGCCGGTCATGCTCGTGTTGAACACGACCTCTCCCTGCGTCTGCCCTTCTGCGCCCGCGGCAATGCCGCGGTAGAACGTGCCGTTTTCCAGTGCCAGTATCGCTTCCATCGTCTCCCACACGGCCCGGCTCGACGCCGGCGCCCCGTCCCTTTCGTGTCGTTCCTGACGCTTATTGTTCCAGCGAGGCGCCGACGCGCACCTGCTGCCCGGCCACGATGGTGACTGACGTGGTCCAGCGGCGGAAGCCCTGCATCTCGAGCACCAGCGGATGGCTCCCGGACGACAGCCCGGTGAGCGACAAGGGCGTCGTGCCGACCACACGGCCATCGAGATAGACGGTGGCACGTGCGGGTCGCGAATCGACCACCAGCGCGCCCACGCCGGTGGCGGCTTCGGGCGCCGCCGCGGGCGGCGCCGCCACCGGTGCACGGCGTGCGGCCGGGGTCGGCGCTGGCGTACGCGCCGGTGGCGGCACGCGCGCCAGATCGACCGCCAGCGTGTTGTTCGGCCGTGCGTCGGTAACGGTGATCCGGCGGTCGGCCGCCACGTAGCCCTCGCGCTGCAGCCGCACGGTGTGTGCCCCTGCCGCGACGCTGGCGACGGTGAGCGGCGTGACACCGGCGGCCTTGCCGTCGATCTGCACGCGCGCGCCCGGCGGCGTCGATCGTACGACCAGCCGCCCCGTGAGCGCGCGAGGACGTTCCACCGGCGGCGCCGGCCGGGCCGCGGCGGTCGCCGTGTCCGCGTTCGTGCGCGTCGCTGGCGCGGTCGCGATCGGTTCGGACAGCACCGGCGCGGTCGGGGGCGCGGCGGTCGCCGCAGGCTCCGGCGTGCCGGCGCGGACGCCGAGCGACGGCGATTCAGGAACGATGGCCGGTTCGTCGACGACGGTCGGCGCGGGTCGCGCAACGATCGCCAACGGCTCTTCGGCCGGTCGCGCCTCGCGCGTCAGAAACGGGACGGCGATGCCGAAACCGACCGCGGCGCCGACGACCAGTGCCAGCACGAGTGGCCACACGGCGGTGCGGGTCGACTCGAGTGCCATCGACGCCAGTGCGCCGGCGGAGCGATCGCCGTTTCTCGGCGTGTCGGCGTCGTGCAGCGCCATCGATTCAGGTGCGTCGTCCGACGGCGACTCCCGGAGCGGCGCCTCCGCCGCATGATCGTGGTGCGCGTCGCCGTGGATGGCGAAGCGATCGTCGTCGAACAGGTGCGGCGTTGACGCCACGCGCAGATCGAGGGCGTCGTATTCCTGCCCGGCGGTCGCGGCATCGGCGGTGACCAGTTCCGCCGCGCCGCCCGGATGCTGATCGCGCGCGGCCATCCACCGCTCGAGTCCTTCAGCCGCCGCTTCCACGTCGCGAAGATCCGCCTCGTTGTGTTCCGCACGCGGGGCCGGCGCGGTCTCGGCGTCGACCTGCTCCAGGAACTGCTCAGCAATCGGTCCGTCAGCCACCGGCGGCACCACCACGTCCACCGTGCGCTGGAAGTCGGCCGCGTCCGCCTTCGGACGTGCCACGGTGGCGCGCATGCGCTCCCACGGCAGCTTGCGCTTCCCGCGTTTCGGATTGCGCTCGGACTGCGCCGCGCTCTCCTGCTCGTGTGCTGCGGCGGTCGCCGCGGCCTCGTCGATCGCCTGATCGTGGAGGTCGAGATCGACCGCGTCGCCCACAGGCAGTGGTGCCTCGAGCGGCAACGCTGGCAACGCGACCACGTCGCGCGGGGACTCGACGACTGGCGGCACCAGCCTGAATTCGTCCACCGGCACCGGCGCATCTTCGCCGCGTGCGGCGTGTGGTGCGGGCGGCGCGACGCTCGGCGTCGGCGCGCTTTCGATCTCCCGTGGGATCAACGCCTGCTGCAGCGCTTCGGCGAACGCCACGCCCGACGTGAATCGGCCCGCGGGGTCTCCCGACAGTGCCTTGGCAAACACCTTTTTCAGCGCGGTGCGATTCGCGCCCGCAATCTCTGGCAACGACACGACCGCCCGTTCGCCCGCACCCGCCACCCGTCGGCCGAACAACAGCTCGAACATCAGTGACGCGAAGCTGAACATGTCGGCACGGCCGTCCCACGGACCACCCACTGCCCGCTCAGGCGCCGAGTAGGGGCGTCGGACCAACGTGTTGAACTGCACCTGCTCGAGCGCACGCGCGACACCGAACCCGGTAATCCGGACGTCGTCGGCCGACAACATCACGTCGCGCGGATGCAACGCCCCGTGCAGAATGCCACGCCCAGCCGCGAAGTCGAGCGCCGCGCCGAACTGCGTGGCCACCCTCGACACTTCGGCCGGTGATGATGAACCGCCGGAGCGGATCACGACGTCCAACGAGTCGGCTGTGACGAAGTCTTGCGCGAGGTAGGGCGTGATGTCCGACAACCCGGTGCCGAGGGGCGCGGCAATCGCCGGATGCGAGAGATCGGCCGCGATCAGCGCTTCGAATTCGGCGACGAGTTTGTGTGCGCGCTCTGGCGGAAGGTCGATTCGGAACAGCTTGACGGCAACGAGACGCCCGGGCTCAGGTTGATAGGCGCGAAAGACGGGACCGAGAGCACCAGCGCCGATCTGGTGAAGCACACGAAACGGCCCGAAGGCGTCGGGTGGCGCGGAGCCGGCAGCGTCCGTATTCAGCGTGGATACTCCTCAGGGAAGGCTCGTGATCGTAACACTGAAACACCCCTGGTTCAATCGTTTACACGTGTTAGAGTAGGCAACCGGTGACGGCGAATTCCGTGTCTTCTTCAACGCCAACCGAGACCCTCGACGACTCCGCGGCACGCCTGTCTGTCGACGTTCGCCGCTTCCCCTGGATCCGTCGGTTCGCGGCCGACTACGCCTTCAACTTCCCGGCGGTCTCGGAGTTCTTCAACGGCAACCCGGTGGATCGGTCGGCGTGGGTGGGCGCGATTGCGCGCGCGCAGAGTCACGACCGCGACCGCAACGGCATGGCCGACGTACTGGCGGCCCAACAACGACGTCGTCACGCCCCGGAACGCTCGCGCGTCGCCGCGGAACGCCTGCGCGATCCGCGAACGGTGGCGGTGGTCACCGGCCAGCAGGCTGGCCTGTTCGGCGGTCCCCTCTTTACGCTGCTCAAGGCGCTGACGGCGATCAAGCTGGCGGCGCAGGTGGAGCGCGATCATCATGTCCCGGCGGTCGCGGTGTTCTGGGTCGAAGCCGAAGATCACGACTGGAACGAGGTGCGCTCGGCCTCGGTGTTCGACAAGGATTTGACGCCGGCCTCGGTGTCGCTGGCGCCACGGCCCTCGAACGAGTCAGCGTCCATCGCCACGGTCTGCCTCGATGGCTCGATCGTGACCGCACTCGACGAACTCGACGCGATACTGCCGCCCACCGAGTTCCGCGGCGAGCTGATGGCCGGGCTGCGCGCGGCCTATGCGCCTGGCGTCGGCATGGCGGAGGCCTTCGCGCGGTGGATTGAATCGGTGCTCGGCGATCGCGGACTCGTCGTCTACGACGCCTCCGATCTGGCCAGCAAGCCGCTCGTCAGCTCAATCTTCCAGCACGAAATCGCCACGCCAGGCGACACCGGTCGGCTCGCCAACGCCGCCGGCCAGGACCTGGCCAACCGCGGATATCACTCGCAAGTGCAGTCGCCCGACAACGGGCTGGCGCTGTTTCACATGGACGGCGCCCGCCGCGCCATCAAACAGGACAACGGCGATTTCGTGATCGGCGACCAGCGGTATTCACGTGAGCGCCTGGCCGCGCTCGCATCCGACCGACCGGAACTGTTCAGCCCGAACGTGCTGCTCCGCCCCATCGTGCAGGACACGCTGTTTCCCACGATCTGTTACGTCGCCGGACCGAACGAGCTGGCGTACCTTGGCCAGCTGCGCGGCGTCTACGAACGCTTCTCCGTGCCGATGCCGCTGATGTTTCCGCGCGCCTCGGCCACGATCGCCGATTCCGCCACGCTCCGATTCCTCCAGAAATATCAGCTCCCGCTCGAGTCGCTGCAGCCGCAGGACGAATCGACACTGAACCAGCTGCTCGCGACGCAGATTCCGCCGATCGTCGAAGAGTCGTTCAACAACGCCACCCGCGCGATCGACGAGCAGATGGCACGTCTGATTGCGGCAATGCCGGCGCTCGATCCCACGCTCGAGGGCGCGGCGCGATCGACGCTCGGCAAGATGCAGCACGATCTGACAACGCTGCACGGCAAGACCATCCAGGCGGCCAAGCGCAGGGACGATACGTTGCGGCGGCAGTACACGCGCGCCCGGTCGGTCACCTTCCCGGGCGGCCACGCGCAGGAGCGGACGATCAGCTTCGTGGCGTTCCAGAATCAGTACGGCCCGGCCCTGATCGACCGCCTGATCGACGAACTTCCCATCGATCTGGGTCATCACTGGCTTGTCACCCTCTAAGCGCTCCACCCCACGCGTCAGCATCAGGATTGCCGCCATCTGGCGGCGTCGGTGGGTGCGTCTCGCCGCGCTCGGGCTCAGCGTCTCGACGCTGCTGGTCGGCATCGCTGCGATGTACTACTACACCACGTTCGCGCGGATGATCGACGCGCAGCTGCACGGCGAACGCACGCGCGTGCTGCCGCGCATCTATGCACGCCCCCTGGAGCTGCGAGTCGGGCAGGCGATGTCCTCGCGGCAGCTCATCGATCGGTTGAACGACCTCGGCTACGCGCAACGGACGACGCTCGAGCGCGCCGGCGAATTCTCCGTCGAAGAGGATGCCATTTCGATTACCCCGAAACCGAACGACCTGAAGGGGCAAACCGTCAAGGTGCTGTTCCGGCGCCCGGTCCCCGCGAGCGCGAGGAACTCGAAGCGGCCACCACCGAAGGTGTCCGACCGCGTCGAAGGGCTGCAGCTCAATCTGAAAGCGACGACGGGCGTGATGCTCGACGCGCCGCTCCTGAGCTCGATTGAAAGCGACCGGGCCAAGCGTCGGCCGGTGGCGCTCTCGGCGGTTCCACCGCACATGGTCAACGCCGTGCTGGCCATCGAAGATCGGCGCTACTACTACCATCCGGGCATCGACCCCATTCGCCTGACAGGCGCCGTGGTCAACAGCCTGACCGGCAAGTCGAGCCGGATCTCAGCGACCAGTACGCTGACACAGCAACTGGTACGCAACGTGTTCCTGCCGCAGATGGAAGGCTGGACATTGCAGACCGCGCGTGAACGCTCGACCAGCCGCAAGCTGCTCGAAATGTGGGTCGCGCTGGTCATGACCCAGCGCGCCACCAAGGACGAGATCCTCGAGATGTACCTGAACGCGGTACCACTCGGGCAGCGCGGATCGTTTTCCATTGTCGGCGTTCCTGAGGCGGCGCGCCTCTTCTTCGGCAAGGACGTCAGCAACCTCTCCCTGGCCGAGGCCGCGACGATTGCCGGTGTCATTCAGTCACCATCGGCCCTCTCCCCTTTCAACAACGCCACACGGTGTCGTGAGCGGCGCAACGTGGTCATTCGCGCCATGGCCGACGCCGGGTTCATCACGCAAGACGCCGCCGACGCCGCCGTCGCCGAGCCGCTCACCGTGGTGCAGCGCGCGCTCGAGGCCGAGGCGCCGTACTTCGTCGACTACATCCGTCAGGCGCTCGAGAACGACTACCCCACGCTGACAACGACCGACACGACGCAGATCTCCGTGTACACGACGCTCGACATGCACCTGCAGCGACTGGCGCAGGACGCGGTCCGCGACGGCCTGACCAACGTCGACAACCTGCTCGCCCGCCGCAAGAAGAAGGGCAAGGCCGAAGCGGCACTCATCGCCATCGACCCGCGCACCGGCGACATCGTCGCCATGGTCGGCGGACGCTCGTATAACCAGTCGCAGTACAACCGCGCGGTCGTGGCGCGCCGGCAGCCGGGATCGGTGTTCAAGCCGTTCGTGTACCTGGCGGCGTTCGAGGAAACCGCGCAGGGGGTCACCGACCTCACGCCGGCCTCCATCGTTGACGATTCGCCGACGACGTGGGAGTTCGACGAGCAGGTGTGGACGCCCGAAAACTTCGAGAACGAATACAGCGGTCCAATTTCGCTGCGTTACGCACTGGCACACTCGAAGAACATTGCCGCGGTCAAGGTGGCCGAGAAGGCGGGCTACGACAAAGTGGCAGCGCTCTGGAAGCGGCTCGGTGTCGGCACGGTGCCCAGAGCCTTTCCGTCGATCGCGCTTGGCGTTTTCGAAGCCACACCGCTCGAGATTGCGTCGGCGTACACGGTGTTCCTGAATCAGGGCGCCCAGCGCCCGCTGCAGCACATGCTGCGGATCGACAATGGCGCGGTCGAGGTCACGAAGAAGCGCAAGACCGACCTCACCCAGGTCGCACGGGCAGACACGACCTACCTGGTGACCAACATGATGCGCAGCGTCATCAATCAGGGCACCGGCGTCGGTGCCCGCTCCGCCGGCTTTACCCTGGACGCGGCCGGCAAGACCGGCACCACCAACGACCTGCGCGACGCCTGGTTCGTTGGCTTCACGCCGGAACTGCTGACCGTGGTGTGGGTGGGCTTCGACGACAACCAGCCGGTCGGCCTGCAGGGCGCCTCGGCGGCGCTGCCCATCTGGACGCAGTTCATGACGCGGGCGCTGGCCGGGCGCAGCAGCGTCCCGTTCGACATCCCGGAAGGCATTGCCTTCGCCGACGTGGATCCGGCCACCGGTCAGCTGGCCGGGCCGAAATGTCCGGATACGCTCACGGAGGTGTTCCTGACGGGCACCGAACCCACGGCGATGTGCCTGCTCCATCAGTTCTAG
>CADEEX010000099.1:0-2122 GCA_902826465.1 uncultured Acidobacteriota bacterium | reverse complement strand
TAGGTCCACAGGTCCACAGGTCCACGAGCTGTATAATTTCCGCAGATGAACCAGGAAGTGTTCGCCGCCGTCAACAGTGCCCTCGAGCGAGGCGAACCGGCCGCGCTTGTCACCATTGTCTCGACGACCGGTTCGACGCCACAGCGGGTCGGTGCCAAGATGCTGGTCTTCGGCGATGGCCGCATGGTCGGCACCATTGGCGGCGGCTGCTACGAGAATGACGCGTTCGGCAAGGCGCGCGAATCGATCCTCTCTCGCCGGCCGCAGCTCGTGCACTACGAACTGGACGACGACTTTGCGCAGGAAACAGGACTGATCTGCGGCGGACAAATGAGCGTCTACATCGAACCGATCGAACCGTCTCCTGAGCTGTACGTCATCGGCGCCGGACATGTCGGCTACTCGCTCGCCACGATGGCGCACGAAGTCGGCTTCAAGGTCCATGTCGTCGACGACCGCGAGCAGTTCGCCAACCGCGAGCGCTTCCCCAACGCGGCCGAGGTCGTCACCGAAGATATTCCGACGTGGATTGCGCGCACGCCGCTGCCGTCGCACGCGTATGTCGTGGTGGTCACGCGCGGCCACACCAACGATCTCGACGCCGTGCGCGCGCTCGTCTCTCGCGACCTCCGCTACCTCGGACTCATCGGCAGCCGCGCCAAGGTCGCCCGCATCTACACTGAACTGAAGGGCGAGGGCGTCGACATTGCCGCCATGAAGCAGGTGCACGCGCCGATCGGCCTCGACATTGGCGCCGTCACACCGCAGGAGATTGGCGTCAGCATCCTCGCCGAGCTGATCGCGGTGAAGCACGGCAAGGTGAAGGGGCGCGACGCGGCCGAACTGTCGATGAAGTGGGCGCCGGCCAGGGTCTGACACTCCAAATTGTTGATGGCTGATTGTTGATGGCTGATTGTTGATGGTTGATTGCGGATTGCCATCGACAATCAACAATCGGCAATCCGAGATCTGCAATTCCCCATGTCCGTCCTGATTCGTAACGGCCTCATTCTCACCATGAACGACGCCTTCGAAGCCATCGAAGGCGACATCTCTCTTCGCGACGGGCGGATCGCCGCCATCGGCCCCTCGATCACCTCGCCGCACGTCACGACCATCGACGCGCAAGGCGGCTACGTGCTTCCGGGCTTCGTGCAGACGCACGTGCATCTCTGTCAAACCTTGTTCCGCGGCTACGCCGACGACCGGCCGCTGATGGAGTGGCTGCGTCAGCGCACGTGGCCGATGGAGGCGGCACACACGCCAACGTCGTTGCGCGCCGCGGCCACGCTCGCCACCACCGAGCTGCTGCTGAGCGGCACGACGACCGTGTTGACGATGGAGACCGTGCACGATACGGATGCCGTGTTCGAAGCCGTTGCGGCCAGCGGCATGAGGGCCACCATCGGCAAGTGCATGATGGACGGCAGCACCGAGGTGCCGGCGCGACTGCAAGAGCAGACCCTGGCGTCGATCGACGAAAGCCTGGCGCTGCGTCAGCGATGGCACGGTACCGCCGATGGGCGGATCCGTTCGGCGTTTGCGCCGCGCTTCGCCGTCTCCTGCTCGCGCGACCTGCTCGAAGCCGTGGGCGGACTGTCGGCCGAGCATGACAGCCTCGTGCATACGCATGCCTCGGAGTCGCGCGCCGAGATCGACATCGTGCGCGCGCTGTCGGGCGGCTTGAACAACATCGAATACCTGGCGGCGGTCGGGTTGACGTCGCCGCGCCTCTGCGCCGCGCACTGTGTCTGGGTCGACGATCGCGAACAGGCGTTGCTGGCCGAGCACGACGTCAAGGTGATGCACTGCCCCGGCTCGAACCTGAAGCTCGGTTCTGGCATCGCGCCGGTGCCGGAGATGCTGGCGCGCGGCATCACCGTGTCGCTTGGTGCCGACGGCGCGTCGTGCAACAACCGGCTCGACATGTTCGAAGAGATGCGGCTCGCAGCAATGCTGCAGGCCGTCCGGCAGGCGCCCGGTGCCTTGCCCGCCCGCGCGGTGCTGGCGATGGCCACCCGCGGCGGCGCCCGGACGCTCGGGCTCGACGACCAGATCGGTTCGCTGGAGGTCGGCAAGCTGGCGGACGTGATTGTGATCGGTCGCGATCACCCGCACCTCA
>CADEEX010000098.1 GCA_902826465.1 uncultured Acidobacteriota bacterium | reverse complement strand
GGATGTTCCGCCTCGAGCCGCTCGAGCTCGTGCAGCAGCCGATCGAACTCCTCGTCGGCGATCTCCGGATTGTTGTGGATGTAGTAGCGCTCTTCGTGGTGCCGTATCGCGTCGCGCAGCTCGCGGATGCGGCTGGCGGGCGTCGTCACCGGTCGCGGGACAGGACGAAGTCGGGAAGCGCCAGCAGCGCCTCGCGTTCCGAACTGGGCGGGAAGGCGTAGAGGGTCTTCCGGGCTTTCTCGGCGTGCTCCACGGCGCGGTGGTGCGCGTACTCGATTGAACGGTGTTCCTTGAGCAGGCGCAGCAACTCGTTCCACTGTGCGTCGGTGGCGTTGCGTGAAGCGACGATCTCGCGCACGATCTCCTCGCCGCGCACGCTCCCCTGCTGCAGCAGGTGAATCAGCGGCAGGGTCATCTTCCCTTCCACCAGATCGGCCCCGACCGGCTTGCCGAGCGCCTTCAGGTCGCCCGTGAAGTCGAGCAGGTCGTCGACCAGCTGGAAGGCGATTCCGAGGTGGAAGCCGTACTGCTGCAGCGCTTCTTCCTGCTCGGGACTGACGCGCCCGAGCATGCCGCCAATCTGCACGCTGCCGCCAAAGAGATATGCGGTCTTGCGGCGAATGATGTCGAAGTGCTCCTCTTCCGTGATCGCGGCGTCACCATTCTTGGTGAGCTGATAGATCTCGCCTTCGATCATCTTCAAGGTGACGTCGCACAGCACGCGGACGATATCGAGGCGATCGTACGTGAGCGCCAGCGCCATCGACTTGATGTAGAGGAAATCGCCGAGCAGGACCGTGACGTCGTTACCCCACTGGGAGTGCACGGCCAGCCGGCCGCGACGGAGCTCCGAATCGTCGATGATGTCGTCGTGGACCAGCGTGGCGGTGTGGATGAACTCAACCACGGCCGCGTAGCGAACGGCGCGCTCGCCCGAATAGCCGCAGAGCCGTGCGGCCATCAATAACACGGCCGGACGCACCCGCTTGCCGCCACTCGTCTGGATGTAGCGGCCGATCTTGGAAATGACGTCGACCTGCGACTCGACGTGGCGGAGAAACTCGCGCTCAACCTCCACCAGATCGGCGCGAATCGGCTCGAAAATCTGGATCAGTGCCTGGGTTTTCTCCACGGATGGCTCGGATAAGGACTTTATCACGGCCTGAACAGGCGGTGAAAGTTCGCCGTTGTCTGCGTCGCCACCGCCGCCGCCGGGAGTCCGTGCAGCGTGCCGAGCGTGTCGATCACATGGCTCACGAAGGCCGGCTCGTTGCGCGTGCCGCGGTGCGGAATCGGTGCCAGAAACGGGCTATCGGTCTCGACCAGCACCCGGTCCAGCGGTGCCAGACGCGCGATTTCACGAAGCGTTTCAGAGCGGTTGAAGGTGACGATGCCAGAGAATGAGAGATAGAAGCCAAGGTCGAGCGCCGCGCGTGCCAGCTCCGCGGTACCACTGAAGCAGTGGAAGACGCCGGTCAACGTACCAGGTCCGTCTTCGCGAAGAATGGCCAGCGTGTCGTCGTCTGCCTCGCGGGTATGGATGACCACCGGCAGGTCGATGGCCCTGGCCAGTTGCGTCTGCACGCGGAAGACCGCCTGCTGCGTCTGGCGAGGCGCGAAATCGTAGTGATAGTCGAGACCGATCTCGCCGACGGCGCGGGCGCTGTCGGTCTGCGCCACCTGCTCCTGCACGAACTGCGCAGCGCGCCCGGGACTGTCCTCGTAGCTCGCCGCCGAATGCGGGTGGACGCCGATCGCCACCCGGCACGCGGGCCACAGTCGCTCGAGGCGTTCGGCCTGCGCCGCTTCCACAGGGTCGCCGGCGTCGAGGATGGTGAGCACCCGTTCCAGGCCGGCCGCGCGCGCCCGCGCAACCACGGCCTCGAGATCGTCAGTGAACTTCTCGCCGGCGAGGTGGCAGTGCGAGTCGATCACTGCAGCCCCGACGGCAGACGCGGTGAGCTGAGCAGCTCGACGAAGACGTTCCAGCGGGCACTCACGGGTTCGCCGGCCCGCACGACGAACCCTTCAACGTAGCGGCGCACCAGGTCCTTACCGAGGTTGTAGTTGATCACATAGCTCCGATAGTCGTCCATGAACCGGACGCGCTGCTCCGCCCTTGGCTTCGCCATCAGCGCGAACCGTGTGAGCCAGTCGGCGGCAGCCGCGCGATCGATGTCGCCATTCAGGTAACGGCGTGCCGCTTCGTTGCCGGCGTACGACAATTTCTCAGCCAACGCCATCACCGCGTAATAGTCGGCGGCTCGCGTTGGATCGATTCCCGCGGCCGGAAACAGGACCTCGCGCTCGAACTGGACGCGCTCGTCGCCGGGGAACGCGACCTCAATGCCGTAGTTGGCGCTCCCCTCGGCGATCAACGACTGCGGCGAAAACAGTGGATACACCGTCATCTCGACCCAGCCGCGGTCTTTCACCAGCGACTTCTCGAGCAACGCGTTGTACACGTGGTGTCCCGGATACCCTTCGTGGCAGGCGAGATCGACGGCCCGATCGATGTAAATCGGCAGATCGGTGTTCACCTGAATCAGGCTGCGATAGTTGCCTTGATACCAGTTGTAGCCGCTCCACGACTTGTTGGTGACGAACTCGACCGTAAACGACTCGCCCTCCGGCAACGACGTGTGCGCCATCGTTCGACGACGGCACTCGGCGATCGCGAGGTCGAACACCTTCGACAGGCGATCCTTCGGAATGATGAAGTCTTTCTTGAACGCGTCGTAGCGATCAATCAGTTCGCCGCGCCCGGCCGGCAACTGCTTGGCCATCTCGTCGAGTGCGCCCACGAAGTACGACTCAGGATGCGTCGGCGCCACGGTGTCGTAAAGGGCTTTCGACTCGTCGTCGAACCTCAGCTTCTCGCCCGACAACATGCGGACCCTGGCGCGCAGCGCGCCCAACTGTTTAGTGAGGTACTCCTGCCGCAGCCGGAGCAGCTCGCCTTCTCGATTGGCCGCACCGTCGGTGTCATCATCCGGCCGACTACGGACGACAACCGCGGTGACGGTCGCCGCTGTCAGCTCGGTGATCAGCGCCTCAGCGTCGCGGTCGATGTCCGGCAGCGAGCGCTTGTCCTTCTCGGCGGCGGCCTTCCACTCGGCGGGTCCGTAGAAGGCGTCCACATAGGCGGCGTCGTGCTGACCGAGCGCCAGCACGAGCTTCACGTAGCGTTCAGCGATGGCATTCATTGAGATCGGAGGCGCGACTGGGGTGCTACTGCTGCACGCCGCACTCGCCACACACAGCAGACCGACGAGCCATCGGGCCACTGCGACATCGGGCAATCGGAGCATGGCGGTCATGCGTGTCACACAACACCTCTTCGTGGAACTTCGAAATGACGAGATTGCCCGATTGTCCAATGCAGTGACCGTTAGCGAATCCTCGACCCCGGAGGCGGCGGGTTATCGCCAAAGCTAATCAGAATTGGCTTCTGCCCTTCGGCGCTTGCCGCCAGCACCATGCCGTTCGACTCAATGCCCATCAGCTTCGCCGGCTTCAGGTTGAACACAATGCCGATGGTGCGACCGACGAGCGACTCCGGCTCGTAGGCTTCGGCAATGCCGGCGACGATGGTGCGCTGATCGATCCCGGTGTCGACGAACAGCTTCAACAGCTTGCTCGACTTCGGCACACGTTCCGCCGTCAGCACCTTCGCCGTGCGAAGTTCCACCTTCATGAAATCGTCGATGGCAATCTTCGGCGCTTCGGTTGTCGCCGGGATGGCGGCCTGTGCGGGCGCGGGTGCGTGAGCGGGTGCCTGCGCCGGCGCGGATGGGGCAGGCGTCTGGGGCACGGCGCCCTGAGTCGTATCGTCGGCCATGAGTCTGAGTTCCTCCACTGAGTGTTCAATGCGCGGAAAAAGCGGCACGGTCGTCCCGAGCGTGCCGCCGGGTGCCAGCGTGCCTGCGCGCAGGTCGACCCAGGCGGTTGCCGATGGTGTGACGCCGAGCATCGCCAGCGTCCGTTCGCCGGTATCGGGCATGAACGGCCGAAGCAGCTCCGCAATCACGCGCAGCGTATCGGCCGCGACAAAGAGCGCGGTGTGCAGTTCCTGGGCGCTGCCCGACTTGGCCAGCTTCCACGGCTCGCGCACGACGATGTAGCGATTCGACGCGGCCACGACTTCCCAGATTTCGCGCAGCGCCGCGCTCAACTGAAACTCCTCCACGAGGGCGCGCACGGCCGGCACCACGCGGTCGAGCGTGGATCGCAGTGCCCGCTCGGGCTCGCGCTCGAGCAGCGCCGCATCAGGCGCCGGTACCACACCACCGCATGATCGATGGATCATCGTCGTCGCCCGGCTCGCCAGGTTGCCGAAGTCGTTCGCCAGATCGGCGTTGTATCTCGTCAGGATCGCATCGTCGGCGAAGTTCGCGTCCTGCCCAAACACCATTTCGCGGAAGACAAAGTAGCGGACGGCGTCGAGGCCGAAATGCTGCACGTAGTCTTGCGGACGGACCACGTTGCCTTTCGACTTCGACATCTTGGCGCCTTCCATGAGCCACCAGCCATGGCTCATGATGCGCTTCGGCAAAGGCAGGCCGGCGGCCAGCAGGAATGCCGGCCAGTAGATCGCGTGCTGGCGCACGATCTCCTTGCCAATCAGGTGCACGTCGGCCGGCCAGTAGTGCGCAAAACGCTGCTGCTGCTCCGGCGCGTCGCTGCCGTAGCCGACAGCGGTCATGTAGTTGGTGAGGGCGTCGAACCACACGTACATGACGTGCGCCGGATCGTCAGGCACCGGAATGCCCCACGTGAACGACGTGCGGCTGATGCTCAGATCGTCGAGACCGGCCTCGAGAAACGCCAGCATCTCGTTGCGCCGATGGTCAGGTGTGACGAACTCAGGATGCTGGCGATAGTGCGCGAGCAGCGTCTGCTGAAACGCCGACATCCTGAAGAAGTAGCTCTCTTCTTCGAGCTTCTCGACGACACTGTTGCAGAGGGGACAGCGCCCTTCGACCAGCTGCTTCTCTGGCACAAACACTTCATCGACCGTGCAGTACCAGCCCTGATAGCGATCCTTGTAGATGAAGCCACGATCGCGGACCAGACGCCACAGCGCCTGCGATGCCGCGAAGTGACGCGGCTCGGTCGTGCGAATGAAGTCGTCGTTCGAAATATTCAACGCCGGCAGCAGATCGCGGAATTTCTGCGCCGTCCGATCAGCAAAGGCGACGGTGCCCTCGCCAGATTTCTGGGCCGCCCGTTCCACCTTCTGACCGTGCTCGTCGGTTCCTGTCAGGAAGAACACGTCATCGCCCATCAGTCGATGCGCGCGCGCCACCGCGTCAGCCACCATCGTGGTATAGGCGTGTCCCAGGTGCGGCTCGGCGTTGATGTAGTAAATCGGTGTCGTAATGAAGAAGCGACTCACGAACGACTCCCCTCGGTACGGGCATAGGCACGCAACGCCAGCGACTGCACCTCTTTGACGGCGACCTGGTGCGCCGCGGCCAGCCTCGCACAGTCGTCGAACTCCGGCACGGCGTTCACAATATGCCCATGGTGCCACGCCTGCTTGATGCGTACGTCGCCGACCGACGTCGTGACAGTGGCCCAGTCGCGACGCAGGCACTGGCGGGCCATCTCGATATGACGCACACCGATGGTCGTGGTTTCACGGAACACGACGTCCGTCAGCGCCTGACGCCGGTTTGGCGCACCAATCACCGTCAGCAGCGTGCCGGGTCGGTTCTTCTTCATCTGCACCGGCGCGTAGAACACATCGAGCGCACCTGCCGCGTAGAGTTGATCCATGGCGGCACCAAAGAGCTGCGGGTTCATGTCGTCGATCTCGCACTCGATGACCACGACACGATCGCCCTCGGCGGCGTCAACCGTTTCTCCGACCAGCACGCGAAGCACATTGGGTGTCCCAGGATTATCGCGCGTCCCGGCGCCATAGCCCACGCGTGTCAGCGTCATGGCTGGGATGGGCCCGAACGATGTCGCATAGCTGGTCGCGAGCAGTGCGCCGGTCGGCGTCACGAGTTCCCTCTGAATCGTCCCGCTGTAGATGGGCGCGCCCTCCAGTAATCGCACGGTGGCGGGCGCGGGCACAGGAATGAGCCCGTGGGCCGATTCCACCATGCCGCCGCCCACGTTGAGCGGCGAACAGATCACCTGATCGGCGCCCATCCACTCCATGGCGAACACCGCACCGACGATGTCGACGATGGAATCGAGGGCCCCCACTTCGTGCAGGTGCACCTGCTCCACCGGCATCTGGTGAATCGCCGCTTCCGTCTCCGCCAGACGCTGAAACAGCTCGCGGACGCGCGCCTTGCCCCCAGCCGTCAACGCTGACCGATCGACAAGGGCAAAGATCTCGGGAAGGCTTCGGTGCCCACCCGACACCGTTCCCCCGTGCGCGTGGCCGTGCGTGTGCTCGTGTCCGTGTGCATGGCCGTGGACGCGAGACTGCGTCTGCACCTGGGCGTCGTCCTGACCCGCCACGACGAAGCGGGTGGCCGCGATGCCGGCTCTGAGCACGCGTTCGCTGCCAATCGACAGTTCCTCAACGGCCAGGCTGCCCAGCGCCGCGCGGAGATCGTCGAGCGGCAGGCCGGCATCGAGGCAGGCGCCGAGCAGCATGTCGCCGGAAATTCCCGAGAAGCAATCCAGATAGAGCACGCGTGCCATCAGAGCCGTCCCATTTCCTTGAAGCTGCAATACCGGGCGTCACCCAGCACTACATGGTCTACCAGATCGATCCCCATGAGCACGCCGGCCGCCACCAGCCGCCTCGTCAACTCCATGTCGTCCGGGCTCGGACTGGGATCGCCTGACGGGTGGTTGTGAAACGCCACGACGGCGGCGGCGGAGCCGAGCATCGCTTCGCGGAAGACGTCGCGCGGCTGCACGATGGTGGAGTTCAAGGTCCCGGTGGCGATGACAATGGTGCGCAGCACGCGATGTTTGCTGTCAAGGAGCACGATGCCGAACTGTTCAACCGCGCGGGCGCCAAACGAGGGGAGCAGATAGGCGGCCGCGTCGCGCGGTGTGCGCAGCTGGGTGCGCTCGGTCGTGGCGTGCGCGAGCGTTCGCCGGCCCAGCTCGATTGACGCCACCAGTTGCGCCGCCTTGGCTGGTCCCACGCCGGCCCGGCGCGACAGGTCGGTGACTCCCGTGCGCGCCAACCCGCGGATACCATCGTGCGCGGAGAGAATCTGGTTGGCGATGGTCAGCGCGTCGACGCCTCGGACACCACTGCCGAGCACCAACGCGACCAGCTCGTTATCACCGAGTGCCGCTGCGCCGTGACGCAGCAGTTTCTCTCTCGGACGATCGTCAGGAGACAGCGCTTTCATCGTACTACAGCGAGAAGGGAACGCGTATACTGCGGGGAATGTCGCTTCGGTCGCGCGCGTCGCTGGCTGTCCTCACGCTGTTCCTCACGAGCTCTCTGATCGCCTGCGGCGGCCAACCACCGGAAAAAGAGATGCAGCAGGCGGAAGCGGCCATCGCCGCCGCCCAGGCCGCGGGCGCCGACATCTACGCCACCGACGAATTCACCGCCGCACAAACGGCACTTGCGCACGGTCGCGATGCCGTGACCGCGCGCGATTACCGCCTGGCGCTCAACCACGCCCTCGACAGCCGCGAACGGGCGCTGAACGCCGCCACCGCCTCGAGTGCGGCCATGGCCGCGGCACGCGCGGCCGCCGACGCGGCCATTGGCGCCGCAACCACTGCGCTCTCGACCGCCAGAGCCCGAATCGACGCGGCAGACAGCAGCCGCGCAGCCGGCCAGAATCTGGAGTCGCTACGTGCCGCCCTGGCTGACGCCGACGCACAACTGCAAGAAGCGCGCACACGTTGGCAGGCGAAGGATTTTCCTGCCGCCACCACCGCCGCCAGTGACGCCTCGGCGCGACTGGCCGCAATGGCGGAAGCACTCGACGACCTGGCGCCCTCGTCTCGACGCCGCCGTTAGCGGCGCCCGCCGGCCAAGACGATGGCAGGAATGAACGCGACGGGGTTGTTCGACCGCTGAAAAAACTGCGCGCAGGAGCGCGTTCAGGCCTGCGGATCGCGCGGGAGCGGACGCAACCACTCCCCCTCGCACAGCACTTCGGCCCAGCCGGTCAGGTAGACGCTGTCGCGCAGCCATTCGACGCGCTGCGCGCCGCCAGGCGCAATCACCTCGGCATCGCGCGACGCACCGCCAAACGACGCGGCCGCCACCAGCGACCCGCACGATCCGGTGCCTGACGACATCGACGGTCCGACACCGCGTTCCCAGATCCGGATCCGCAAGCGGGTCGGCGTTTCGACGTGCACGAACTCGACGTTCGTCCCTTCCGAAAAGAACTGATGGACGGCGAGCGCCGATCCGAGTCGCGTAAACGTCTCATCGTCTGGCAGCGGCCCCAGCAGAATGGCCTGGGGGTTCCCAATGTTGAGCACGACCAGTGGCACCTGCTGCCCCCCCACGTCGAGTGTCTCCTGGCGGATCTGCTCCGGCAGCCCCATCGAGGCGCGAAACACCTGTTTCGTCCCCTGGCGGCTGGTGCGACGCAACGACTTGGCGCCGCCGTCGGTCTGAATGGTTAACGAGAACCGATCGGAGTCGTCGAACCGGCCAAGCAGCGCCGCCAGTCCACGAACGCCATTCCCTGACACTTCAGCCCGGCCACCGTCGGCGTTGAACAGCTGCATGCGGGCACCGTCGGCGGTGGTGTCGTAGGCGATCAATCCATCGGCGCCGATCCCGGTGTGGCGATCGCACATTTCTCGCGCCAGTTCGTCGAGCCGGACGCCGGCCGACGATGAGGCCCGGAGGTAGAGAAAGTCGTTCCCGTAGGCGTGAGCCTTGGCGAATGCAATCATTTGCGGCAGAACGCGAGCAGGTGCCAGCCGAAGCGCTCGACCCAGGCGCGCGGCAAGGCGTTGAATGTACCGACGAACAGACCGTTGAAGACCAGCCCCTTCCAGCCGCCGTGCAGGCGCGACTTCACGGGAAAGCGCTCAGGCACCAGCCGAACGTCGGAAAACCCTGACAGCATCGCCTTGAACTCGGGAATGCTGTATTTCAAGAGCACCGGCGCATCATCGTGCTCGAGCCCCACCTTCATCAGTTTCGACAACGCGTTCAACCACGAGACGCGGTTGTACACCTGGAACAGCGCCGTGCCACCGGGCTCCAGCACACGCCGGCATTCGCCGATCAGGCGTTGCGGGTCGGCGGTGTACTGCACGACGCCGTGCGCGTAGACATAGTCGAAGCTGTCGTCGGGAAACGGCATGTGCTCACCGTTGGCGACGTAGAACTCGCCGTGAAGCTTCTGCTGCTCGAAGTTGGCGCGCGCCAGCGCGATGGCGGAGTTCGTCAGATCGACGCCGGTGGCCACCGCGCCACCTTTCGCGAAGCGCGCCAGATCGATCGCCGCCCCGCAGCCCACTTCAAGGACAGACTTCCCCTTATAGGCATTGAAGTCGACCAGGCGCAGCAGGTGATGCAGCTTTTCGAAATGATACTGATCGAGATCGTCGAAGAAACCGCGTGAGCCGACCGGGTGTCTGGTGATGTCGAGGTCGTGAATGTGATGTTCCCAGTAGGTGCGGACGTCGTCGATGGTCGCCACGCGCATAATATAGCCCGGAGTCCGCACACTTCCCGCATGCAGCGCCGTTTGAACGACCTTACCGACCGTCAATTCGACGTCCTTATAGTTGGCGGTGGCATCTGCGGATTGACGATTGCGTGCGACGCGGCGCAACGCGGACTGTCGGTGGCGTTGATCGAACGCCACGACTTCGGCAGCGGCACCTCGTTCAATCACCTGCGGACCATCCATGGCGGCCTGCGCTATCTGCAGCACCTCGACCTTGCCCGCGCTCGAACGTCGATCCGTGAACGTCGTGCGCTGGCCATCATTGCGCCGTGGGCGCTGCAACCGACGCCGTTCGTACTGCCGCTCGATCGGTCGCTCACCAAGGGGCCGCTCGCCATGCGCGCCGGCTTCCTGCTCGATCGACTGATGGCGAGCGATCGCAACCGAGGCGTCCTGACGTCGCACGCGCTTCCCGGCGGAGCGGTCGTGTCGGCCGACGCGGCGCACGAGCGCTTTCCTGCCGCGCGTGGCCTGGCCATGTCGGCGGCTGCCGTCTGGTTCGACTTCGTCACGACCGATGCCGACCGCCTGACATTTGCGTGGGCACAGGCCGCGGCCAGATATGGGGCCGTGCTGGCGAACTACGTGCGTGCCGAACGGTGGATCCTGGAGAACGGGCGCGTGATCGGCGCCGAGGCGGTGGACCAGCGGACCGGATCGGCGATGACGATTCGCGCGCGGACCCTCGTGAACGCCACCGGCGCTTCTCTCGACGCATTACTGCCCTCAGAGATCGCCGCCAGCGTGCCGATGACGATGGCGATGAATCTCGTCACCGACCTCGAAGTGCCCCCGGCCGCGATCGGTGGGCGGCTCAGGTCTGGACGGAACCTGTTCATGGTGCCGTGGCAGGGGCGGGCGCTGTTCGGCACCTGGGAGTCGGGCCTCGACCACCGTCACGGCGACCTCTCGATCAAGGCTGCCGACGTCGTCGCCTTCGTGGACGACATCGCGACGGCGTATCCGTCACTGCCACTGCGGCCGGAGCAGGTGACCTTCGTGCATCGTGGACTCGTGCCGGCGACGCGCACCGCGGATGGGAGCTACACGCCGGACGGCCACGAGCACGTGCACGATCACGCGCGCGCCGGTCATCCGGAGATCATCAGCGTGGCTGGCACCAAATACACGACGGCCCGTGCGGTGGCCGAACAGGTGACCACACGACTCTTCGCCGTGCTGGGGAAGCCGCCGGTGCCCTGCCGCACCGCCACCACTCCCCTGCCGGCTCCGCAGGGCGACCTGCGCACGCGACTGATCGAAGCGGCGAGGAACGAGATGGTCGTGACGCTCGAAGATGCCGTGATTCGGCGGACGACGCTCGGGGCCCTGGGTCCGCCGTCCGAGGCGGCGTTACTCGATGCGGCGACGGTCGTCGGCAACGAACTTGGGTGGGACGAGGCCCGCCAGCGGACCGAACTCGCGAACCTTCGAGAGTTCTACGAGGGGCGGCGCCCGCGCTGAGATCGTCGCGCTGCGTTTGGTAGCGCCGGCGTTCAGGCTGATGCCGCTAGAACCGCCACGACAGACCCGCGCGCAACGGCGAGAGCCCATACAGATCGTCGGCCTCCCTGCTCATGATGAGCGCCAGACGCAGGTCGGCGAACAGGCTGACACGCTGCCCGAGCGGCACGTGAACGCCGCCGCCGGCGAACGGCCCGACGACGTCCCTGACCACCGGCGTCGGAAAGATGTCGGTGACATTCGGCCGCGAGCGACCCGCCGAAAATCCGATCAGGCCATAAGGGCTGACGCGGTCGCGCCCGAACACCGAGACGCGCAGTTCGGCGGACGCCATCGTGAAGGTGCCGCCTCGGAAGAACGAGAAACCTCCAGGAAACTCCTGAATCCGGCTGGGCAGGTGCGAGCGCTCGACGCTGCCCATGAGCGTAAGCCGCGATATCGGTGAGAAACCAACGCCGGCTGTAGCACTGTATCCACGGTCGGCGAGCGTCGGCCCAGCTGCTGCGTGCACCGAGATGCCCTGACCGCGAACGGCGGCAGGCGCCGCGAACAATAGCGCCATGAGCGCAAGTGGAATGATTCGCATGACAATCCCCTCCATCGCAGTATGCGAAATCAGGGCCATTCAAGGCTCACGCTCGAGGTGCTCGCAAGCCCGGCGGCTTGGCGTTCAGCCGGTTCGCCCAGCGAGTCGGTCGACGATCTCGATCACTTGTTCGAAGGCAGAGATCTCGAAATAGCGGCCGTGCGTCTCCGGCGGCATGTCCGCATGTTCATGCGACCAGCTGAGCGCGGCCGGAATGTGAGCCGCCCACCCGCCGGCCTGAACCACCGGCAGGACTCCCGAGCGCAGCGTA
>CADEEX010000097.1 GCA_902826465.1 uncultured Acidobacteriota bacterium | reverse complement strand
TGTCGGCGTAGCAGATGTTGCCGCCGGCGCGGTAGCACGACCAGCCGCTGCGGTAATACCAGCAGCGCGTGTCCTGCGAAATGTTCCCGCCGAGCGACGCCTGGTTCCGAATCTGCGGCGACGCCACGAGCTCGGCCGCCTCTGCCAGGATCTTGAACTTCTGCTGCACCACCGAATGCTTCACCACCTCGGTGAGGGGGGTCGTCGCGCCGATCTCGAGGCCCCCGTCCACCTCTTTGATGCCGCGCAGCGACGCCACCTGGCTCAGGTCGATCACCGCCGCCGTCCGCTTCGTGCGGTCTTTCAACCAGTCGAACGTGTCGAGCCCGCCCGCCATGACCCACGCCTCGGATCCATAGCGGTCCAGCAGCGCCAGCGCGTCGTCCACGCTGGCCGGCTGGAACAGCTCGAACATCGGCATCATGTCTCGGATAACTGCCATGTGTATGCTCCTCTTTCCAGCCCTGAACTAGATGTTTGCCGTGAGCGGCTCGTGCATGACCTTGCCATGCTCGAGTGCCATCAACACGATGTCGGCGGTGACCGGCATGCGCCGGAACGCCTCGTCGCCCACTGCTGCCGCAATCGCGTTCAGCACCGCGCCGCAGCCGGCGCCGACCGGCGGCTCGCCGATGCCGCGCGCACCCGCGGGCGTCTCCGGATCGGGGAGATTCACCGCGTCGTAGTGGAAGACCGGCGGCGCATCGAGAATCGTCGGCGGCTTGTTGTAGTGCATGCGCTTGGCGAGCGGCACGCCGTAGTGCTGGTCGTACACCCACTTCTGCGAAATGGCGTGGCCGATACCCAGCATGACGCCGCCGAAGGTCTGTCCCTTCAAGCTGCGCGGATTGATCACCGTGCCCACGTCTGGTACCGCGGCCAGTTCCAGAATCTGGTATTTGCCGGTTTCGACGTCGACTTCCACCTCGGCAAACGCCGCCACAAACGAGCGGGTCTGCCCATCACGCGGGTAGGCATCCTTCGCCGCCACGATGAAGCCCTGGCCCGCAAGGTTACGAACCGACGTCT
Organism: uncultured Acidobacteriota bacterium; assembly: GCA_902826465.1. GTDB lineage: Bacteria > Acidobacteriota > Vicinamibacteria > Vicinamibacterales > CAVVIG01 > CADEEX01. The sequence goes on along the minus strand of CADEEX010000097.1, from coordinate 11,079 downwards.
TGGTCCAGTTGTTCACATCGGCCGGAGGCTCGTGACCGTCGAACTTGCCGCCAAGTTCGATGGCCTTCTGGGCCACCTGGGCGAACGTGATGCTGCGTCCGTTGCCGGTGACCTTGCCGTCAGCGACACGGTAAGCCGCCGGTGCGCCGCCCCATGCTTTGGCCGCCATCTCCTTGAGCTGGGCGACCGCTGCCGTGCCGAGCGCGTGCGCGGCGCGGGTCATGGCGTGGGTGGTCTGGCTGCCGCCGGACGCGCAGGTCCAGGGCAGGTTCTTGCTGGTGTTACCCCAGACTACTTCGCACTGTTCCCATGACACGCCCATGATGTCGGCGGCCACGCGGTGGACATCCATCACGGCGTGCGTGCCGAGGTTGCCAATACCGCTCTGGAACTGGACCTTGCCGTCCGGCCTGATGACCAGAATGCCGTCGAAACCGATCGAGCCGGCCGAGTAGGTGCTGAGCGCCACACCGGAGCCGCGCACCTTGGTGCCCACCCGTTTGCCGCTGCGCGCCTTCTTCTCTTCCCAGTTGAAGATTTCGGCGCCCCGGAGCAAGGCCTCCTTCGAGAAGGAGCTGGTGACGTACTGTTGCTGACCGCGCGGGTTGGCCGCACCGAACTTGGCCTTGCCGGCCGGCGCGTTGATGACGTGCAGCTGCACTTCGTCGATGCCCAGCTTGCGACCGGCTTCTGCCAGCAGCGGCTCGAACATCGCCTGCCCCTGCATGCCGCCAGGCGCGCGCTGCGCACCGCGAGGCGGGGTGTTGGTGAGCACCGCGACCCCGCGCCAACGCATGGCTGCTGGCTGGTAGGCCAGAGAGATCGTGTCGCCGGCTGTGCGATTGTCACCCACCTGGTCGAACGGTCCGTTCTCGACGATGGCAAACATGTCGACGCCGAGCAGCTTGCCTTCCTTGCTGAACGCCGCCTTGATGCGCGAATGCACCGCCGGTCGTGCGCGACCGATGTAGTGCTCGTCTTCGCGTGCGATGCGCATCATGACCGGCGCGTTGGCCTTCTTCGACAGGAGCGACGGAATCGCCATGGCGATGAAGCCAGGGATACGGCTGCCGAAGCCGCCGCCGGTGTACTCGCTGATGAGCACCACGTCCTTGGCTTCGATGCCCACCCAGCGTGCGACGTTCGGCACCGTCTGCACGGTGCTCTGCGTGCCGGCGTGGAGATAGAGCTTGCCGTTCTGCCAGTAGGCCATCGCCGAACGCGGTTCGAGCACCTGGTGGCTGGTGTTCTGCCCCACCCAGGTCCGGTCGATCACGAGCGCAGCGTTCTTGAACGCGTCGTCGATGTTGCCGTACGACCACTCGTCGGTGTGCTTGCCGAGCGGCATCTGGCCTTCTGGCGCTTCGTCGAAGTCGGCCTGGGTCCACTTGAATTCCTGAACCTCAGGACGCGCCGGCGCGGGACCTGCACCGCGCCCCGCGGCTGGTGCCGGGGCAGGTTGCGCCGCAGCGGTGGCGGCAGCGCCAGCGGCGGCGGGTGCCGCAGCAGCAGTGCCTGGCGTCGCGGCTGGGCCGGCGCCGGCGGCGCTGGCAGGAGCCGCGGCGGGTGTGCCCGGTGCGGAAGGCGGTGCCGCCGCGGTGGCAGCGGCTGGGGCGGCAGCGGCCGCGCCCGCAGCAGGTGCTGCCGCTGGTCGTGGCGCGGTCGGGCGGACCCACGCGTTACCCTGTTCGCGCGCATTCGCGCTGCCGGGACGCAGGCTCGCAATCGGGTCGACCGAGAACGGCAGCGGTTCGTACTCGATGACGATCTTTTCGATCGCCTCGGCCGCGGTCAGTTCGTCGACGGCGGCCACGGCAAGAATCGGCTCGCCTTCATACATCGGCTCCATCGTCAGCCCGCGCTCGCTGAGCGTGCTGGCGGTGATGCCTTCGCCGAGCGACGCACCGGCCGACGGCTTCGGCAGATCGTCGACGGTGAGAATCGCCTTCACGCCAGGCATCGCCATCGCTTCGGTGGTGTCGATGCTGATGATGCGTGCGTGCGGCATCGGGCTGAGCAGCAGCTTCGCGAACAGCATGCCTTCAGCACGGAAGTCTTCGGCGTACTTCGCCTTGCCGGTGACCTTGGCAACGAGGTCGGGTGTGGTGTAGTTACTGCCGACCAGCGTGTTCTTCTTCGGAGTTTCGGCCATCGGTTAGGCTCCCCGCATGTGCTCAGCGCCCTTCATGAGGGCGGTGAGAATCTTGTCGTAATCCTGGCAGCGGCACAGATTGCCCGACACCCCGTGCGCCAGTTCGGCGCGCGTCGGGTTCGGGTTCGTCTTCAGGTAGCCGGTGGCCGCCATCACGAAGCCGGGCATGCAGAACGCGCACTGGAAGCCCTGTTCGTCGACGACGCCCCGTTGCACCGGCGACAGCGTGCCGTCGGCGCTCGCCAGCCCTTCAATCGTCACGATGTGTTTGCCACGCACCGTGTGCGTGAGCACCGAGCACGAGTAGTGCGGCACGTCGTCCACGAGCACCGTGCACGCGCCGCATTCTGCGCGGTCGCAGCCGATCTTCGTTCCGGTCAGTCCCAGCTTGTAGCGCAGCGTCTGCGCCAGCGTCTCCTGCTTCATGACGTCGACGCGCCGCTCCTGCCCGTTCACCGTCAGCGTCACCAGACGCTCGACGCTGCCCGGCGCACCGGCCGTCTGGCCCAGCGCATTCGTACGGAACAGGTAGTTGGCGGAGGAGACCGCCGCGCCCGCCGCGATCACACCTTTGATGAAATTACGACGCGTCGAGTTCAGCACAGGCGCGTCGTCGGTCGTGTGTTTCGGGTCTTCCATGTGCAGGATCACCTTTCAGGGTGCAGCTGAATGGCTCGAACCGGCGGGCACAAACCCGGCGGCGAGCGAAACGATAGTCTGAATTACGCCGCCGTTCAACGGATCGTGTACCCGACCCTGAGAAGAGCGGCGAAACTATAGCACACAGAGGACTTACCGCGACAACTCGGCTTCGCGTATAGTCAGGCCGATGTCGTCGCTGACCTTCCTTGGCGCCGCCGGCACCGTGACCGGCTCCAAACACCTCCTCGACACCGGCCAGCATCGGGTCCTGGTCGACTGTGGGTTGTTTCAGGGGTTGAAGGAGTTACGGCTCCGCAATTGGGCCGATCTGCCGGTCGACGCCGCGTCCATCGACGCCGTCATCCTGACCCACGCGCACCTCGATCACTGTGGCTACCTGCCTCGGCTCGTCAGCCAGGGATTCGCCGGACCGATCTTCTGCACGGGGGGCACGCGCGATCTCTGCTCCCTCGTGCTCCCAGACTCGGCACGCATCCAGGAAGAGGACGCTCGTGACGCCAATCGACACGGCTACAGCAAGCACCGCGAAGCGCTGCCGCTCTACACGAGCGCAGACGCCGACAAGGCGCTGACGCGCCTGAAGGCGGTGGACTACAACCACAGAGTCACCGTCGTCCCCGGCATCGAGCTCGAGTTCATCAACGCGGGCCACCTGCTCGGATCGTCCTATGCGCGCGTCACCACCGGCGGCCGCACGATTCTCTTCGGTGGAGACCTCGGCCGCTACGGCCGACCGGTCCTTCCCGATCCGCAGCCGGTCGATCACGCCGACGTGCTCCTGGTTGAATCAACCTACGGCGATCGCGTGCATGAGCCGGATGACGATGGAGAGCGACTGGCAACATTGGTGAGAGACGCGGTCTCGAGAGGGGGAAAGCTCATCATTCCGGCCTTCGCAATCGGTCGCGTCGAGGAAGTGATCTACTGGCTGCGGAAGCTCGAGTTCGAGAAGCGCGTTCCCGTGTTGCCGGTCTACCTCGACAGTCCGATGGCCACTCGGGCCCTGCAGTTCTACGCCCAGCGCGCGAAGGAGCTCGACCCTGAAATCCAGGCCGCCGAGCAGGGCGTGTGCGCATTCTGCACCTCTCGGATGACGATCGTGGCGTCACCGCAGCAATCGATGGATCTCGTCGCGTCGCGGCAACCGTCTATCGTCATCGCGTCGAGCGGCATGGCCACAGGCGGCCGAGTCCTCTACCATCTGCTCGCCACCTTACCCAAGGAACGGAATACGGTGCTGTTTGTCGGCTACCAGGCTGTCGGCACGCGCGGACGTCTGCTGGTGGACGGCGCAAAGACCGTGCGCATGAAGGGTCGCGACGTGTCGGTCGCCGCGAAAATCGAGAAGATCGATTCGATGTCGGCGCATGCCGACAGCAACGAAATCATGCGCTGGCTGGCAAATTTCTCGACGCCGCCGGCGGTCACCTGCCTCGTGCACGGCGAGCTGACGCCGCTCAACGCGCTGCGCGATCGCATCACCCGCGAACGACAGTGGAACGTGCACATCGCCAGACATCTCGAGACCATTCAGATCCACTGAAGGAATGTGGTGATTGGGTAACGTGGTAATTGGGTAATTGGGTGATCGGGTCATTAGGCGATCTCCTGTCAGTGAGCAATCCGAGCATGATCAAGCACGCTGTCCTCATCTCCCTGCTGGGCGCCACCCTGGCCTGCAGCACTCCGCAACCGGCACACACCGACGCACCCTCGGTCGCAACGGCGGCAACCCCTGCACCCGAACGGCCGTACCTGCTCGAGCGGATCGATGATGCCGCCGTGGTGCAGTTGTATGCCGACGGCTTCACGGCCCTGCCGATCAAGGACAAGGTGCTGGTGTGGCACCTCTATCAGGCGGCACTCGCCGGCCGCGACATCTTCTACGACCAGAAGTACGCACACAGCCTCGAGATGCGCGACATCCTCGAAGCCATCGTGGCGCATCCGGCCAACATCGACGCGGCGACGCTCAGCGAGATCCAGCGCTACACCAAGTTGTTCTGGATCAACAACGGCCCGTTCAACAACCTCACCGCGCAGAAGTTCGTGCTGAAGTGCACGCCGAGCGCCTTGGCCAGCGCCGTGATGACCGCGCAGAAGAACGGCGCGACGTTGTCGCCCCCAGCCGGTGAATCGCTGGCGCAGCAGCTGTCGCGCCTCGAGCCAGCCTTCTTCGACCCGAAGGTCGATGCGAAGGTCACGGAGAAGACGCCGCCCGCCGGCAAAGACATCCTGACCGCGAGCGCCAACAACCTGTACGTCGGCGTCTCGATGAAAGACCTGGAGGGATTCCGCGAGCGCTACCCGCTGAACTCCCGAGTCGTGAAGCAGAACGGCCGGCTGGTGGAAGAGGTCTACAAGGTTGGCGGCCGCTACTCGGGCCAGATCACCGCGATCGTCGGTCATCTCGAAGCGGCGGCCCGTTACGCGACGCCGCCGATGGCGGAGGCCCTCACGGCCCTGGCGAAGTTCTATCGGTCTGGCGAGACCGCCGACCGCGAGGCGTACGACATCGCCTGGGTGAAGGACAAGGCATCGCCCGTCGACACCATCAACGGATTCATCGAGGTCTATCTCGACGCACGCGGCATGAAGGGCGGCTGGGAAGGACTGGTCTTCTACGTCAACCAGGAGAAGACGGCCGGCATTCAACAACTGGCGGCGAACGCGCAGTGGTTCGAAGATCGGATGCCGTGGGACCCGATGTACCGGAAGCCGAACGTGCAGGGGATCACCGCCAACGCCATCGACGTGGTCATCGAGACAGGCGATTCCGGTCCGGTGACGCCGGTCGGCATCAACCTGCCGAACGATCAGCGCGTGCGCGAGCAGCACGGCAGCAAGTCGGTGTCGCTGTCGAACGTCAGCGAGGGCTACGACAAATCGACGCCGTCATCCATGCGCACCGAGTTCGCCTGGGCACCAGACGAAGCCGACCGCGCCACGAAGTGGAGCGCATTCTCCGGCGAGCTGCACACCAACATGCACGAGGTGATCGGCCACGCCTCTGGGAAGGTGGCCGATCGCCTGAATGGCAATCCGCAGGCGGCCTTGAAGGAACAGTTCTCGGCATTGGAAGAGGGCCGTGCCGATCTCGTGGGGCTCTACTTCCTCCCTGACCCGAAGCTCGTCGAACTGGGCCTCTTCAACGCGGCCGATCAGGAGGCCATCGTGCGCGCCGAGTACGAAGCCTACGCGCGCAACGCCTTGGTACAGTTGCGGCGCGTGCGCGAAGGCACGCAAATCGACGAGGACCACATGCGCAATCGCCAGATGATCGTGCACTGGCTGATTCGCAATACCAACGCCATCGACGTCCGGCACCGTGACGGCAAGACGTTCTACGTCGTCACCGACGTGAAGGCGTTCCGCGACGGCGTCGGTACGCTCCTGGCGGAGGTGCAACGCATCAAGGCGGAGGGCGACTACCCTGCCGCGAAGGCGCTGTTCGACACGTATGGCGTGCACTTCGAGCCGACGCTTCGAGACGAGGTCATCGCCCGTGTCAAGACGCTGAACCTGCCCTCGTACAGCGGCTTCGTGATGCCAAAGCTGAGCGCCGTCAAGAACAGCGCGGGCGAGGTGACCGACGTCATCATTTCCTATCCGCGCGACTTGACGACGCAGATGCTCGAGTACGCGGCGGCGACGCGTGCGCTGAGATAGCGCGTGAGGACGTGTCTGGCACGAGCGGTCGCGACAGCCGTCCTGGCGGTCGTACCGGCGCTGTCCGCGGCTCAGGGGGCGAATACCACGCGCCTGCTGATTCTGCAGGCAGAAGGACGCCGGGCCCCCACCTCCGCCGATCTGAGTGCCATGCGGATCGGCGCGCGGAGCGGCAACGCCGACACCGCGCGCGTCGCACTCCGCGCACTCGGACGGCTCGAACGCGCGTCGGTGATCCCCGACATTCTTCCGGGACTGCGCCACTCCCTGCCTGAGGTGCGGGTCGAAGCCGCCAACGCGCTGGCGCAGGCCGCGCAGGGTCTGCGGAACCCGGCCGCTGGCACCGGGCCTGGCACCGGCGCCGGCACGGTGTCGTCGACACTGGCCTCGGCACAATCCGCGCTGATCGCACGGCTCACCGTCGACACCGAACCGGGCGTGCGAGGCGCCGTCTGCGAGGCGCTGGCGCGTCTGCCGTACACCACGGCCGCCGACGCCGCGCGCGCAGAAGCGGCGATCGTGACACACGGCGCACGAGCGACGGCCCTGCTCGATCGACTCGGCGTGGCCAAGGCGCTCGAGGCGTTCGTGCGCACGCAGAAGGCGGCGCCGACACCGGGCGCAGACACGCTGGCCGTGCTGCGACAGCTGGCTCGGCCCGAAAGCGTAGCACCCGGACTCGACCTGTCGCGCGACTCACGCGTCCGCCGGCTCGCGGTTGAAGCGTTGACCACGGCGAATGCTCTCGACGAAGACGCGATCGTGCGCGCGGCAGAGGACGCCGACGGGCAAGTGCGACGGCTGGCGATGCGCGCCATCGGCGTGACCGGCCTCGGCCTGCAGAAGACACGCGATGGGCTCGTCGATGTGGCGGCGCCGGTCAGAATTGAGGCCCTCCGCGCCCTCCGCCTGCGCGGGGGCGAGGCGATCTGCGCCGCGGCCATCACCGCGGCCACCGACGCCGACATGCACGTCGCGCTGATTGCCATCGACCAGTTGGCCGCGTGCCCGTCCTCGGCGGATGCGGTCGCCATGCTGGTGAAGACTGCCGGAGATGTCGACGACCTCAAGGTCGCGCGTGGCTGGCATCGTCAGGTCCACGCGATGGTGGCTCTGGCGACCGCCGCTCCGGAACAGGCGCGTTCCCTGCTCGCGCCGTTCGCCACCGCGCCCATCTGGCAAGTGCGAGCCTACGCCGCGCGAGCAGCCGGACAACTGGGCGAACGCAACGTACTGGACACCCTGGCGCGCGACGCGGACGATCGCGTTGCTGATGCCGCACTGAGCGCCCTCGGACAGCCGCTCCGCCCACGCACGCCTCTCAAGACGAGCCCGGCGCCCGCCGTCACCGCCGCAGAGATCCGACGCCTCGCCGCACCACGAGCGCGCATCGTGGTGCGCGACGTCGGCACGATCGAACTGGCGCTCTTCACCGCCGAAGCGCCGGGGACCGTCGTGCGGTTCGCCAGGCTGGTTGAAGAGGGCTACTACAACGGGATGGCCTTCGACAGGCTGTCGCCGAACGCCATCGTGCAGGGCGGAGACCGCGGCCACGACAGCGCCGTGTTGCCAGCGCGCGAGGTCGGGACCTGGCCGCACGTGCGCGGCAGCGTCGGTGTCTCCTCGCCCGATACCAACGACGCGCAGTTCTTCGTGAACCTCGTCGACAATCCGCGCTTCGATCATCAGTACACCGTGTTCGGCCAGATTCTGAACGGCGCCGAGGTCGTCGACCGTCTCCTCGAAGGTGATGTCATCGACTCGATTACGATCGTGCCCTGATGTTTTCCGGCCGCGTCCCCCACAGCCTGGAACCGAATGGCCTGACACAGGCACTGGCGGCCCGTCGCACGACCGGCCGGCCATTTCTCGATCTGACGCTGTCGAATCCGACGCGGGCCGCCATCGATTACCCCTCTGACCTGCTGGCGGCGCTCGCCGATCCGCGCGGGCTCGAGTACCGGCCATCGCCGTTCGGCGCGCTCGAGGCGCGTCTCGCCGTGGCCAGCGACTTCGCACGACGCGATCTCGACGTCGCCACCGATGACATCGCCCTGACGGCCAGCACCAGCGAAGCCTACTCGTGGCTCTTCAAGCTGCTGTGCGACGCCGCCGATGAGATCCTCATCCCTCGTCCCAGTTATCCGCTCTTCGACCACCTGACGCGGCTCGATGCCGTCACCGCCGTGCCCTACGACCTCGAGTATCACGGTCGATGGACCATCGACATCGACAGCGTCGAACGTGCCTGCTCGGCGCGCACGCGGGCGCTCCTGATCGTCAGTCCCAACAACCCGACCGGCAGTTTTGTCTCACGTGAGGAGCTTGCGGCGCTCGCGGCACTGTGTGCGCGACGCGGTGTCGCCATCATCAGCGACGAAGTGTTTGCTGACTACGAGCTCACACCTGGCGCCGGCCTCGCGGCCGGACACCTCACCGGTCGCCACGACGTGCTCGGCTTCACGCTGGGCGGACTGTCAAAGTCGATTGGCCTGCCTCAGGCCAAACTGGCCTGGATGGCGCTGTCCGGACCCGCCGACGCGGTGAGCGCCGCGCGCCACAGGCTCGAGCTCATCGCAGATACATATTTGTCGGTGTCGACCCCTGTGCAGATCGCCACAGCGACGCTGCTCGCACGCGGCGCCTCGGTCCGCGCCCAGATTCAGCAGCGCATCGTCGCCAACCACCGTGCGCTCGAGCGACACGTGGCGCAGACACCAGCCTGCCGGGTGCTGCATGCAGAGGGTGGCTGGTACGCGGTGGTACAGGTGCCGTCGTTTACAACAGAAGAAGAGCTGGTACTGAGCTTGCTGCACGAAGACGATGTGCTGGTGCATCCCGGCTTCTTCTTCGACTTTGCGACCGAATCGTTTCTGATTGTCAGCCTGCTGCCCCCTGAAGCCATGTTCAGCGACGCGATCACGCGTGTGCTGCAGCGCTTCGTCGACCGAAAGGTGGTGGCCTGATGAGCAGACGCCGGTCCGGCCTCCTGATCCCGTTGTTCGCGTGCCCACGTTCGTCGTCCTGGGGGATCGGCGACATTTCCGACATCGGCCCGATGACCGCGTGGTTGCGCGGCGCCGGCCAGTGCGTGCTGCAACTGCTGCCATTGAACGAGATGGCGCGAGGTCAGCAGTCACCGTACTCGGCCATGAGCGCCATGGCCATCGACCCGATCTACCTCGACGTGGCCGCGGTGCCTGAGTTCGCGGCGCTCGGCGGCGAAGCATCGCTGACGCCGGAGGAACGCGAGCGCCTCGCAGCGGTGCGATCGCGGCGAACGGTCGACTACACCACCGTGCGGGCGCTCAAGCAGGCGGCCCTCGGTCGCGCGTTCGAACGCTTTCTGATCGACTGGAAGGCCAACGGCCCGCGGGCTCGGCAACTGCGAGCGTTCATCACGGCGCAGGACTGGTGGCTGCCCGACTACGCGCTGTACCACGCCATCCACGATCACGAAGCGCACCGTCCCTGGACCGAGTGGCCGCGTGAATGGCAATGGCGCGAAGCGCGGGCGCTCGACGATGCCAGGACGACCTTCGCGCGGCACGTGCTGTTCTACCAGTATCTGCAGTGGCTGGCCGACGATCAGTGGCGGGCGGCACGGGCCGAGGCGCGCGCGAATGGCGTGGCGCTCTTCGGCGATCTGCCCTTCATGGTCGATGGCGACAGCGCCGACGTGTGGGCACACCAGGATGAGTTTCGCCTCGATCGTTCTGTCGGCGTCCCTCCAGATGCGTTCAGCGCGACGGGCCAGGACTGGGGGATGCCGGCGTACCGCTGGGACCGCATCGCGGCACTCGACTTCAAGTGGCTGCGGCAGCGCGCCGAGCGTAGCGCCGCGCTCTTCGACGGCTATCGGGTCGATCATCTGGTCGGCTTCTATCGCACCTATTCGCGCCCAAAGAGTGGCGGACCGGCGACCTTCGAACCCGCGGAGCAGGAGGCGCAGCTCGCGCTCGGTGAGCAGACCATGGCGGTCTTTCGCGGACCTGGCGCCGAGATCGTCGCCGAGGATCTCGGCATCGTGCCCGACTTCGTGCGCGAATCGCTGGCGCGACTGCGCGCGCCCGGTTTCAAGATTTTTCGGTGGGAGCGCGATTGGGATCACGACGGCCAGCCGTTCCGCGACCCGGCCGACTACCCGGCGGTGTCTGTGGCGGCCTCGGGCACCCACGACACGGAGCCGATGCGCATCTGGTGGGAAGGGGCCAGCCACGAGGAGCGACAGCGTGTGGCCGACCTGCCATCAGCACGCGCGCTCGCCATCGACTTCACGTCGCCCGAGTTTTCACCGGCGCTGCGCGACGGCCTGATCGAAATACTGTTCGCGTCGCGGTCTGAGCTGCTGTTGTTGCCGGTGGCAGACGTCTTCGGCTGGTCAGCTCGCATCAACGAACCCGGCACCGTGACCCCCGACAACTGGACACTCCGCCTGCCGTGGGCCGTTGACGACCTCGACGCCGAACCCGACGCCCGAGCGCGCCAGCAGCAGTTGCGCACGTGGACGACGCAACATCGCCGCTAGCCTATCTGCAGGCCGCCCTTCCAAGGGCGCGTCAATAAAAAAGCCTGCGTCTCCATGACTGGAACCC
>CADEEX010000096.1:5829-12219 GCA_902826465.1 uncultured Acidobacteriota bacterium | reverse complement strand
CGCGTCCAGACTGTCGGGCGACAGTTCCGACTGAGACAGACCAGTCTCGAGGGCTGATATCTCTCGGGCCGTCAACGTCGTCAGTGCTGCGTTTCATCGTCTTCGAGGGCCTTCGCAACCTCAAGCAGGGACGAACCACATTCGTCATCGCGCACCGCTGGCGCTGCTGCGCGAAATCCGCGATCGGAAATGTCTGAAGAGTTTGGGGCGACGCCGCTACTTGGCGTCGAACGTCGCGAGGGCGGCCTCGGGTGTCTCGAACGACCCTTCCCACGCCGCACTGTCGTCGATTCGGCGCGAGATCCGCCACCGCCCCGTCGGCGTGTCGCGTCCTACGAACACCTTGGCGCCGTGCGTCAGTCCGAGCACCTGGTACCGGATCGCTTTCTCGCGAGAGGGGACTCCTTTGCCGGTCCACATCATGGGATGCAGGGTGAGGGACATGCAAGGACTCTAGCACGGCACGCGCGCACCAGGCGGGACGCACGGATCTCATACGCGTGCGTCGACAACGGCCCGTCCGGTTGCCCCTAGCGCGGCTGCTGTTGAGGCCGCGGCGAGTCCGCATACTGCCCCAGCCACTCCGGAATACCTTCAGGCGTCGCCGGATCCGCGTGTGCCACCAGGGCGGCATTCAACTCGGCATAAACGGCGGGCGGCAACCGCAGCATGCTACGCATCTGGCGCACGATGGTCAGCGTGTCCGCCAGTCCGCGACGACCGGCAGCAAGGTCGTGATGCAGCAACCCGAAGATGGCGTGCAGAACCACGACCGGTTCCGGCTCCACCACCATCGGGAACAGCGCATGCCGCAGTTCGCTCAGGTCTGTGTGAGGGACCGAGACGATGTCAAACATCGACGACGGCGGCTCGGGTTCGTGTTCGATCGCCTGATCGGCCCAGCGATGCACGATCTCGCCGCGGACCAGACCAAGCAACAGCGCGGTTCGGTAATAGGTCGCTTCGAACGAGTATTCCACCGCGCCTGACCGAGTCGTGGGAGCCGCCGGGTCCGCCGCGCTCTAGTTGCCCGCGCGCACGAAACCCTTCATCTGCAGGTTGAAGAACGTCGTCATTGCCCACAGATCGACCTGAATGTCGGAATTGATGTCCTTGGCCGCGATCTTCCGGCCCCGCACCGCCTGACCACACGCGCGGAACTCGACGCCGGCCTTCTTGAGCGCGCTCACGAGTGCGATGTTCGGATTGTCCTTGCCGTACTTGGCCTTGAACGCCTCGTTCGTCATCACGATGTCGAAGTCGGGGCTCCGCTGATGGAACATGACGATGATGTGGCGCTTTTCCTTCGGCACGCCCCACTTCGCCAGCGTGTTCACGTAGCGCGCGAGTGTCGGCAGCGACGGATTGATTTCGGTGGTGGGATCCTTCGCCCCCTGGCCAATGCCCCAGGCGATCTTGTAGTCCGTCGAGGGATCCGGCAGTTCATGCGCACCGGGTACGTCGTTGGCGGCCGGGTATCCGGGCACCGCGAGATGATCGTCCGCGGCGGCGGCACGAGATGGCGACGCCAGCGAGAGCGTCAGCGCCACAAGAACCGGAATGATGAGTACGTGTGCCTTCATAGACTCCTCCTGAGGAGCACACGATACACCTCAACCCGAACTTCGGGATGCGAAATTCTGCAGGGGAGTCTCAGCGCCGCTCATCACGTCGGCGGTCGAGGCCGCGCTGCCCGTACACCAGATAGCGCGTCTCCGCCAGCAACTCGCTGGCATCGAACGGCTTCGGAAAGAAGGTGGCGCCAGCCGCCAGCGCCTGCACCTTGGCTTTGTCTTCTGCGAAGGCGGTCAGCACAATCACGGGAATCAAGCACGTGTGGTCGTCCGCCTTGAGTTGTTCCATGAAGGTCCAGCCGTCAACACCGGGCATGGCGATGTCGGTGATGATCACCGTCGGTCGCTCGACGGCGATCTTCTCGAACGCCTGTCGCGGTCCATCGGCCGAGACCACCTTGAGGCCATCTTCCTCGAGCAGCATCACCATCGCCTCGCGCGAGTCTTCGTGATCGTCAACAACGAGCACGATCGGCGTGGGGACAGACGCGGCAGGTGCGTTGGACACGGAGTGAGAGTAGCAGACCTGCGGACCCGTGGACCCGCGGACCCGCGGACCCGTGGACCCGTGGACCCTCATGATTCAATAGTGGAGTGACCGACCTCCCCCGCCTCGTGCGCCGCCGCTCGGCAATCTCCGGCTGGGGCGTGTACGCCGGCCAGACCATCGAGGAAGACGCGCGTATCGTCGAGTACAAGGGCGAACTGGTGTCGCAGGCGGAAGCCTGGAACCGCGAGCAGCGCTACCTGCCTCGTCAGCGCATCTGGATCTTCAATATCAACGGCCGCTGGGCGCGCGACGCCGCCTTTGGCGGCAACATCGCCCGCTACGTGAACCACGCCTGCTCGCCCAACTGCTACACCGACATTGTCGGCCGCACCATCTGGATTCTGGCGGCCCGTCGCATTCGCGAGGGTGAGGAACTGACGTACGACTACAACACCGAAGGCGCCGCGGGCATTCAGTGCCGCTGCCGGCCGCGCTGCCGACGCATCATCTAGCGTCGGCTGTCGCCGGCCCGAAGGGACTGCTCAGCCGTGCTTGTGCCCCTGGCAGGCCGGGTGATGACATTCGCACCGAAGCTCGGTCAAGTCGCCCGCTTCCTTGCAGTGCTCGCTGCAGTATTTCCCGAACTGGCCGTCCTTCGGCACCTGACAGTCGCATGATGGGTGTTCGCACTTTGTCGTCATGGGACGCTCCTCGGAATGAGTCAGTTTCGTCGCTGAGTTCAGGAACCAGACACCCGCGGACCGTTTCGGTCCGTGGCGAGAGGTTCAGCAAGAACGTCGCCACGTCGCAACCACTCAGCGATTGGCCCTGTTGTCTTCCGCGCGATGCCGTACGGTATGGGGTGTGACAACCACTGCAGACGATCGAACGCGACGGCGGCTGGACGTAAACGACGCCAGCGCCCTGCTCTCCCGAACGCCCTCCACGCTCAACGCGTGGCTGCGCGACCTGCCCGACACGTGGCTGGCCGCGCACGAAGGGGGCGACAGCTGGAGTCCGTCCGACGTGGTCTCGCACCTGATTCAGGCGGAACGGACCAACTGGATGCCGCGCGTCAGACATCTGCTCGAGCACGGCACGTCGCGTCCGTTCGACGCATTCGAACGCATGGCCGTGATGCACGACTCGCTGGCGCATCGGCTCGACGAGTTCGCTCGCCTTCGCACCGACAGTCTTGCCGAGCTCGGGGGCCTCGCGATCGACGAGGCCGCGCTCGCCCATGCGGGCGCGCATCCCGCGCTTGGCACAGTGACACTCAGTCAGTTACTCGCGGCGTGGGTCGTCCACGATCTCGATCACATCACGCAGATCGCCAGGGTGATGGCACTGCAGTACGCCGACGCCGTGGGCCCCTGGCGCGCATACCTGCGCGTGGTTTCAGGACAACCGAGCCGATGACGATGGAACAGCAGAGGTCTTAGCCCGACTGTGTGGCAGAATCGCTGCGAGGCTGCCCACGAGCACGCGTCCCCCTGTCGAGGAGCGTCAGTCACCGGTCGAGCTGATCGTCAATCGGCGCGTCGTGGTCCGCACACTGTGGACCGTCATCGCGCTGCTGCTGCTCGCCGACACGGGTCTACAGTTGTTCGAACACTGGACCGGCCACAACGACGTGTACGGACTGGCGACGCGGTTCGATCTCGACCTCGAGCAGACCATTCCGGCCTTCTTCTCGGCCTGCCAACATCTCACGGCCGCCATCCTGCTCTACTCAATTGGGCGAGCCGACTCGTACCAGGCGCGGTTGGCCCCGTACTGGTTCGGCCTCGCCGCCGCCTTCCTGTTTCTGGCAATGGACGAGGCGGTTGGCGTGCATGAACTGCTCGAGCGCCCGACCCAGGAACTGCTTGAATGGCTGAACGTCTCACACCCGCCCTTCGCGTGGGTGATTACGGCCACCATCGGGCTGGCCGTGGCCGCACCGTTCGTGCTGGGCTTTCTCCGCGCGTTGGATGCCCAGACTCGTTGGAGGGTCCTTGTCGCCGGTGCCGTCTTTCTGGCTGGCGCCGTCGTTGTGGAGGTTCCAGAAGGCTACCAGTGGGCCAGCCATCGCGATGGATTCGTTCACCGCGCGTTGATCGCCATTGAGGAGGGGTGCGAGATGGCGGGGATGACGCTCTTCATCGATGCACTCCTACGTCACCTCGCGGCACGGGCCGATCGGCTGGCAATCTGCCTGAAGGCCTAGCGGTCAGTTGTCGGCGCGAACCACCTGGCCACGATCGCGCGCCAGCTTCGGCACCGAACGTCCGCGATGCCACCAGTGGTACGCGCCCAGGTAGCGGACCGTGAACGACGGATCGTTGCGCGGCCCCCACGTGAGCGCCGTCTCGTGCCACTGACCGCTGATGTCCTGATACAGCAGCCGATACTTCCCACCGGGCTCGAGATGCTTGCCATCGTCGAGACGCATCAGCAATCGTCCGGTACGCGCCGTTTCCCCTCCCGAACCACGCGGGCCAAGCACCTCGACCCACTCCACGGCTCCCATCAGCGTCGGCGACGCGGCATTGTCGAACAGACTCACCGCGAGCGCGGGACCGCGGCCGATGTTCTTGAGAATCAGCTGCCGATGCCCCGCGTGCTCGATCGGCACCGGACGGATGATCGGACGATAGGCCGTGCGCATCGCTTCGGCGCTGGTCCACCAGGAACGGAGGCCAATGCCGGCGGCGATCAGGCTGCCGAACAGCGGGATGAAAATGCGCGGATCCCAGTCCTGACTGGGAAGCTGCACCTGAATGATCTGAGCGCCAGGCGGCGCGGGAGTGCCGGGAGCGGACAACGTCGCCGTGGTCTGCGCCCGTACCTGTCGTGGAGGAAGCCACAACACCACGAGGAACACGAGAAGGACTCTGGCGAAATTCACTGGGTGACCAGCCGGTGATTCTACCCGAGGCGCTGCCGGCCTTCGTTGTTGGCGCTCCGGTTCAAGAGGTCGCGCGGTACGCCGGCGCGCTGTAAGATGCGCCGCATGATCACGCGTTCGCCGCGCCGGCTCGCCATCCCCGGCGCGTTGCTCCTTGCACTCGCCAGCGCCACTCTCATCGGCTACGCACAGGCCCCCGCCGGCCGGGGCACGGGAGCGCCGCGGGTCGCCGCGTCGTGGGTCACCGCCTGGGGCACGTCGCAACAGACACTCGGTACCGCACCGATCAGCAACGCCACCGTGCGGCTCATCGCGCGAGTCACCATTCCCGGACGGGCCGTGCGCGTGCGGCTCGACAACACCTTTGGCACCGTACCGCTCGACATCGCGCGCGCTGCGGTCGGTCTGCGTATTCAGGGCGCCGCCGTTGCGGCAGGATCCAATCGGCCGCTCACATTCGCCGGCGCGCAGACAACGACCATCCCGCCCGGTGGCAGCGTCTGGAGCGATCGCGTCGAACTGACCGTCGCCGCACAGCAGGATCTGGCCGTGAGCCTCCACGTGTCTGGCACCAACGTCGCGCCGAGCCAGCACACCAACGCGGTCGTCACTTCATACCGCGGTGCGGATGGCAGCGGCGACACCACGGCGGAGGAAGGCCGCGCCCCGTTCACGACCACCTTCACGTCGATGCCGTGGCTGAAGGCGATCGATGTCGAGAGCGCGACGCCGGCGCGAGCGATTGTGATGTTCGGTGATTCGATCACCGACGGCACCTGCACCACGCTCGATGCGCACGATCGCTGGGAGGATCTCCTGTCGGTGCGTCTCGGCCTCGCCTACAACGATGCGCCACCCGCTCGCCGCGGCAGTCTGCTCAGCGTGGTGAACGAAGGGATCGGCGGCAACACCGTCACACGCGAAGGACTGACACCTGGGCCCGACAGCACGCCAGGCCTGGAACGGTTCGAGCGCGATGTGCTCGGACACCACGGCGTGTCTGACGTACTCGTATTCATGGGCACCAACGACATCCGCCGCGGCGCGCGCGCTGCACAGGTGATCGACGGGCTGGCGAAGATTTCGCGACGCATCGAAGGGGCCGGACTCCGCAGCATCGGCGTCACCATCATTCCGCGCCACAACGTGGCCGCCACGCCGAACAACTCCGGATGGAACGACGAGAAGACCCGAACCCGCCGCGAAGTGAATCAGTGGATTCGCAGCCGCGGCTCGTTCGATCGGGCGATCGACTTCGATCAGGTGGTCCGCGATCAGGCGCAGACAGATCTGATGCAGCCGGCCTTCAACTGCGGCGACGGCATCCATCCGAGCCCGGCCGGCTACTTCGCCATGGGCCGCTCAATCGATCTGGGTCTATTCCAGCGCGTGAGTCCGGCGTCCAGATGAGGTCCTTGTGAGAACGTTTCGGTGTC
>CADEEX010000096.1:0-5729 GCA_902826465.1 uncultured Acidobacteriota bacterium | reverse complement strand
CCCAAAAGACTCCGACCGACGGCGCGCCCGTATCTCTTTGTTTCTATTGATGTTACGGCGTCGATTGCGAGTCTATTGGATCGACCCTGTGCACGGTGTGATCGCAGGTGAGAGCGGAATGATCCGGACGCGGCCCCGGATGTTGTGACGTAAACCCGTACTGATCGCCAGTCAGCCCGCGTGTGAACGCGCGCGAGCGGCGTGTGATCCGCCGTGAGTGCCTACTGGATGACCGCGTGAGCAGGAATGACCCAGAGCGAAGCCCGATGGAGTCGCCCTCGGAGAGCGTTGGATGACGGCTCAGCACGTCTGGACGCGCCCTGCGGGGCGAGTGATCGGCCCTGAGGGAGGATGGAACGATCGATCCGCCGACCTCGCCTACGCGAAGACGCCAAGCGGTGCGAACTGACCCTTGAGCACCGCCGCCGTGTCGTCGTAGCCGAGCCACTCCTTGATCACCGTCGAGTAGACGCTCCGGAAATCGGTCGTCATCTTCATATTCCCGTCGTCGAGGTCGGTCAGGCTCGGGTGCTTCCCGTAGAAACCGCCGTGGACCTTCTCGCCGAGCAGAAACATTGGCGTCGCGGTGCCATGGTCAGTGCCGAGGCTGCCGTTCTCTTCGACGCGGCGGCCGAACTCGGTGAACACCATCATCGCGACGTCGTTCCCGCGACCGATCCGCTTCACATCATCCATGAAGCCACGGATGGCGTCGGCGGTGTACATCAGCAGGCGGCTGTGCAGATCGGCCTGCTGCACGTGCGTGTCGAACGAGTTGCCTGAATAGGTGACGTAGTAGAGACGCGTCGGCATCTCCGCCTTGATCAGTGCCGCGACGCGCTGCAGGTTGCTCGCGAGTCCGCCGCCGATGCCGTAGTCGATCGGGGTGCGGTAGCCGGACGTGGCCTGCCGCACGAAGTCTGAACTCTCGGCCGCGTTCTGCGCCGTGGACGCCAGGAACTCGAGCGCGGCGTTGGCACTCGTCGCCGGCTGGCTCAGCGCCGCCAGCGCTTCCTTCTGCGCGTCTGACCCATCCCGGCGGAAGCGCGCCGGATCTTCGAACACCAGCGGCGAGTGCTTGCCGCTGCGCACCGCCAGCGACTGCGAGTTGCCGAGGTCAACGATCACGTTGCGCGTGGATGGCTGATACGAATGATCGGCGAGCCGTCCGAGCCAGCCAAGCGGTTCACCACCGTTCGGCACGCCGGTGTGCCAGAACCCCATCGACGAAAAGTGCGACAGGCTGGGATGGTCGTAACCGCAGCCATGCACGACACCGAGGTGTCCGTCCTTGTAGAGCCGCTCGAACCCGACCATCGACGGATGGAAGCCGTAGCTGCTGTTCGCCTTCAGCAGGTCGCGCTCGGGAATGCCGAGCCGAGGCCGCGCCCGGTAGTACGTGGGGTCGGCATAGGGCACGATCGTATTCAGCCCGTCGTTACCACCAGAGAGCTCAACGACAACGAGGATGCGTTCGGGGTGGCGCTCCATGCTGGTGCCCTGCAGCGCCTGCGCGGCGAGCGCGGCGGAGGTGCGCCCGAGCACGACCGGCAAGACGCCGCCGACACCGATGCCATAGAGACCGCGCGCAAGGAATTCGCGTCGCGAACAGCCACACCCGCGAGTGATTCGTGACATGGTGTCCCCTATCCGAGCTGATACGCCGGCGTACTGAGCACGAGATACAACAGCTCGCGCAGCGATTCCTCGAACGCCTGAGCCGACTGCCCCGCCATCACTTTCGTTTTGGCGAACTCCACCAGCACGGCGCGGTCTTTCGCGTTTGGCGCGACCGACAGGAAGCGCGTCACGAAGTGATCGACGATCTTCTCTGGCGAGTCGGCCCCGGCCGCCTTCACGATCGACGTCAGATTCAACATCGCAGGACGACGGGGAATGATCTTCGTCCGCTCCCACGCCAGCAGGCTGCCTTTGTAGCCGGCGTAGCGCGTGTTGTAGTCCTCGTCGCGGTCGACCATCATGTTCGACTCGGCCATCATCGTCTCGGCGTTGTCTTCCTTGGTCGCGTCGGTGATGCCCATGCCCTGTGTCAGCCGCTGCGCGACGCGGATGTCGGTGCCGGCGAGCGCGCGATCGGGTGCGCGGAAATTCTTCACATCCGGAAACAGCACACCGCGAAACAGGTTGCCGCGTTCGAGCAGCGTCGACGGCGTGATCCAGGTGCGGCCGCCAGCCCACCCGGCGACGTTCGGCGGGTTGAACAGGCTCTGACCAAGGCTGGCCGTCATGCGCCCGAAGTCGGGAATCGTCGGCACCTCGCGCAGACCCATCTTCTTGTAGGTCGACACCACGAGCTGCACGGGACTCTTGATCTGCGTGGCCACGGACGCGTCGCTATAGAAATCGTGCGACAGCAGCAGCCGCTTCATGAGCGGCTTCACCTGATAGCCGCTGTCGCGGAAGGTGCGACCGAGGGCCGTCTTCACCGCGGGCGCGATGTCTTCTCTCGCGAAAAAGCGATAGAGCTTGGCCGCCACGAACTCGGCGGTCACCGGCTGCGCGAGGATGATGTCGATAATCTCTTCGCCGCCGTGCGGGCCGGTGCGGCCAAGGAACGTCTTCACGCCGGGATCGTGCTGCGCTTCGTCCAGCTTGAACTTGAGGACGTCGTTGGTCCAGCCGGTAAACGAGCGGGCCGCTTCGCGCACGTCGCGCTCGCCGTAGTTGCCGACGCCCATGGTGAACAGCTCGAGCAGTTCGCGTCCGAAATTTTCGTTCGGGTGCGAGCGGATGTTCTCGCCGTTGTCGAGATACACCAGCATGGCCGGGTCCTTGAGGAGGCCGACCAGCAGATCGCGGAAGTTGCCGGACGCGTGCGTCCGGAACATCTGGTGCTGCTGCAGCATCATCCGGTAGTCGCGTACTTTGTTTTCGCCGGTGGCGAAGTGGCCGTGCC
Organism: uncultured Acidobacteriota bacterium; assembly: GCA_902826465.1. Taxonomy (GTDB): domain Bacteria; phylum Acidobacteriota; class Vicinamibacteria; order Vicinamibacterales; family CAVVIG01; genus CADEEX01. Next base: position 2,812 of record CADEEX010000096.1, on the reverse strand, counting down.
AGAACAGCGTCAGCTTCTCTTCGAGAGGACGCGGCGACGACAGCATGCGGTTGGCCCACCACAGGCCAAGGCGCTGTGTTTCGATGCCGTTGGCCGCAAGGCTGTAGAAGAACTTGTCCACCACCGGCTGCAGACGCCGCTGCGCGCCCTCTGGCAACACCCGTTCACCAAGTCCGACACCTTTTTCGCGCGCGATCCGTACCGCTTCGGCGCGACTCGGCGGGAACGGGTCCATGCCCGGGTCCCAGATGATCGATTCATCGAACGGCTGCAGCGTGGTGGGTGTTTTCTCGTAGTCCACCAGCCAGTCAACCGCCTGCTGCGGCGACATGGCCGCCACGCGCGCCACTTCTTCAGGTGTGGCGCCAAATCCGGCGCGCTCGAGCAGGTGCGCCGCCATCGCCGGCGTCCACTCGCGGGCGGTGATCGGCGTCAGGTCGTTGGTCCAGCTGGGCGAGCTTGCAGCGATCGTCGTCGCCCCGGCGGTCACGAGCGCGAGCAGCGACCAGTGCAGGCGGGACAAAATGTTGCGGAGAAACATCGGGCCTCCGAATCGCCGGCCATCTTAGCGCGTCTGGGAGGAGGCCCGCGAAAGAACTCGCGGCCGGGCTAAGTGACTTACATCTTCCGGTTGACTACGGAGCGTGCCGGCGGCAGGATTCGCCCCACGCGCACTGCGATGAATAGCCCTCGATTCGCACCTATATTGGCGGCGCTCCTGGCGGTCGTCCTGCTCTGCGGCGTCGGCCACGGCGCCGAACGACGGATCGACTTCGAACTCGACGTCAACCGTTCCACTTGCACATTTCCCCGCACGCTCCAGATCATCGCCAGGCGGTTAGAACTCCCGATCGGTGTCGAGATTCGCGCCGGCGACTGCCAGATGGGACGGGCGATACCGTCGTCGGGCGCATCAGTCCGGTTAACCGGCTTGACCTTGCACGAGGCCCTGCGCGCGCTCGAAACGCTCGACCCGCGGTATTCGTGGCGGGACAACGCTGGCCTCATCGTTCTTCGCCCAGCGGACGCCTGGGACGATCCGTCGAATGTGCTCAACCGAGTGGTCGCCGCCCAACTGCCGACCCCTTCCACGGCGTTCGACGCGCTCGTCGCGGTGCTGCGACCGCTCGGATCGCGACTCACCGGTATCGACGCCGCAGGCGTCCAGTCATAAGACCTGTCTCGCCCATTCGTCGCCGCAGTACCTGACGAGCCGTCGGTCCTGATGCTCCTCAACGCGACGGTTCGAGCACACACCAGGCTTCGGTGGATCGTTCAGCATTGCAGCGGGGGCAAGCCAGGAGACGTGCACCTTCAGCTACAGGCATTCGATGGACCGTCTATCGCGAGCGCTGTCTCCAGCCGGGGCTCGAATCCACTCCTGCGCTGCGCGATCTAGAACCCACCCTCCGGCAAGCCCTGTGCCCATCACGTAGGGCCGACGCCACCATGTATACTGGCAGTCCGCGCGCCCGTAGCTCAGTTGGATTAGAGCGTTGGTCTCCGAAGCCAAAGGTCGCAGGTTCGAATCCTGCCGGGCGCACCACTCTCCTGAACGACGCGTCCGGAATCGTCCTTCGACCACACACGTGCGCGGGCCAGTGAGAACTTCCCCGAGGCAACGTTCCAGTCGACGTCCGGCGTCCGTCATTCTGTAGAACACGGTGGCCGCGCTATCCTGCTGACGGATGGCATCGCGCACCACTCGGACAGTTCACGAGCTTCCCCCAGACATCGACGACTACCGCGACCTGCGCTGGCGACGCGAAGGCGCGCGCCAGATCGACAGCGCCTACGACGTCGAGCGCTTCGTCGAAGAGGTCGGCTTCACCGCGTGCCTCACCGACTCGCGCCGGCCCGGTCCATCGCTCTATATCGCCGTGTGTGGACGCCGCGACGCCGTGCTGCCGCGCAACGTGCAGAAGGATCCGGAAGCGTCGCAGACCTGGCTCCTCAAGGACGAGGTGATTCGGCGCGGCAAGGTGTACTACGCCAAGCTCTCGCGTGGACGTGTGATGTTCGTGGCACCGCGCATGGTCCCCTACTTCCGCGTCATCTGGGGCGTGCGAAAGGTCGACGAAAAGCGACGGCTGAGCAAGCCGGCGCAAGCCGTGTTGAAAGCGCTGCGCCGCGAATGGGAAATGGCGACCTCAGATCTGCGAGACGACTCCGGTATCACCGACCGCCAGACGTTCATGAAGGCGATCGATGAACTGCAGGCGGCCATGATCGTGGTGCCGGCCGAGGTGCTCTATCTGCCAAAGTTCACCTACTTGTGGACCGTTGCGGAAGGACGCTTCCCCGCCGAGCGGAAGACGATCGATCGCGACACCGCCCTTCGCGAGATCGCCCGCTGCTTCCTCGATGGCGCCGGCATGACCGTGCGTGGCGAACTGGCCAAGGTGACGGGCCTGTCGCGTCACGAGGCGGGTCGCGGGAATCGCGCGCTCGTCGCCGAAGGCTACGCCGAGATGCTGGCACCCGGCGTTTATCGACGCACCCGCATCGCGCGTCCGTGATAGCGTGAGGATATCGAAGAAGAATTCGCCATCACGGATGAGTTGCCGGTTGTCATGATCGTGGACGACCACGAAGACGCGTGTGAAATGTACGCGGTCTATCTCGAAGGGGCCGGCTTCAGTGCTCGTCCGATGTACGACCCGCTCGAGGCGCTCGCGCTCGCAGTCGACATACAGCCCGCTGCCATCGTGACCGACCTCGCCATGCCGACATTCGATGGTTGGGAGTTCGTGCGACGTCTGAAGGCAGACGCACGCACGAAGTCGATTCCGATTGTGATGGTGTCGGGCCA
>CADEEX010000095.1:9792-12219 GCA_902826465.1 uncultured Acidobacteriota bacterium | reverse complement strand
CGGCACTGGTGAGCGGTGAAGGCGCGCCCTGGGATGTGCCAGTGCACGTCATCACGAACAACACGGCGGTCCTCGATCGGCTCAAGGCCAGGGGATTCGCGTCAGGACTGACACCGGCACGACCCACGCTCGCACCGATGCACGCGCTGCTGCCGATGCTGCTCGAGGCGTTTGGCGAGCCGCAGAGCGTCAATGCCAACTAGATCGCCCTGGCGCGTGGTCGCGGGCCACGTGCTGCCGGCGTGGGGGCTGACCTGCACGGTGGCCGGGGCGATTGTCGCGTTGACGTCGGCGTGGGATCCCGCGTCACCCTGGCCAGGCTTCACCAACCTGTCGATGCGCGACGGGCGGTGGTACGAAGGCATCGCACTCCGCGGCTATCCGAACTGGAACGAGACGCTGCAGCAGTCCGGCTATCCATTCTTTCCCCTCTACCCCTGGCTGATTCGCCTGCTGCTCGCGCTTGGCATTCAGCCTGGACGCTCCGGGCCGGCGATCACGATGCTCGCAGCGGGACTGGGACTCTGGGGCGTCTATCGGCTGGGGGAACATCACGCGTCGGCAAGAGCCGCCGCTCTGGCTGTCTGGTCGATGGCGCTCTTTCCGATGGCCGCCGTATTCTCGCTCGCCTACCCGTCAGGACTGCTGCTCGCGAGTTCGGTGTGGGCGTTTGCACGTGTGGAACGCCGCCACGACCTGAGCGCTGGACTGCTGGCGGCAGTGGCGTGTCTGTCTCGCCCGAACGGATTTGTGGTGGCCATCGCGCTCGCCGCTCGGGGCTGGCCCGATGGCGGCCGTGTCGGGCGACTCGCGGGCCCCTCGGTGGCCGCACTCGGTATCTGGATGCTGACGCTATGGCGCTGGACAGACGACCCGCTGATCTTCCTCACCGCCAAGGGTGCATGGCACGAGGTGACAGTGCTCGATGTCGTGCTGCTCCGCTCCGCGGATCCGAGCGTCTACCTCCATCTGACCCTTGGACTGGCGGCCGCTGTCGTCCTGTTCCTGACGCGCCACCGCCTGCCAATCACCTGGACGCTCTTCGCCTGGCTCTACCTGCTGCCGTCGCTGGTGCTTGGTGTGGTGGGCATGGGGCGCCTGGCGGCGGAATGTTTTCCGGTCGGCATCGCGACGGGTATTCAGCTCGAAGGCGCATCGCGCGGGAGCCGGAGGCTCTACTTCCTCGCCAGTGCCAGCCTCGCCGTGGCCATCGCCGCGGCGTTCGGGGCGCACGCGCTGCTGCCATAGTGGCGTTCTTCGTCGCGCCGGCATTGGCGTCCGCGTTGTGACGCGCCCTTAAAAGGGCGCGCGGCTCTGAATCAGCATTCAGTACGACGCGGTGGAATCGAAGACGATCGTGCCGCCTCTTGAGCGAAAGGCGTCGAGCATCGGCGCCACCCGTTCACCAAGGCCGGTCGTCTGCAACCACTCGCCGTCAAGGACGCGCAGACGCCTGACTGTGGCGAGGCGCTGCTCGAGCCGTTGCAGAAGATCGTCAACGGTCAGCGTCTCGAACGATGCGGGAGGCTCGCCAGACATCGGATCAAAGTCGGTGTCCGGCGCAGGCTGAGCACCACGACTTGAGACATCCACCCACTGCATGTACAGCGCGTGACACTCCAGATCGAAGGTCGGTTCCGTTTCGCGGACCGTTCTGAAGCTCAGGAAGTCGCGTCGGTTCATGGTGACTAGGCGCGCGCGGCCGCGAGGTTCAGCACGGTATCGCGCACCAGCGCCTTGGCCAGCGGAATCTTGTAGGCGTTCTTCGACAGCGGGCGGGCACCCACCACCGCCAGTTCGCCGGCCCGCGCCGCCAGCGCGGGCGTGATCCGCTGACCGGCGAGGATCTTCTCGACCTCGGTCAGCCGCCACGGAATCGGTGCGACGCCACCGAGAACAATGCGCGCCTGACGACACGCGTCGCCGTTCATCTCGAGCACGACCGCTGCGCTGACCACCGCATGAGTCCAGGCCTCACGGTCCATCACCTTGTTGTAGGTGCTGCGTGTCCCAGGACGGGCGTTGGGCACCGACACGGAGACGATCACATCCTCGGCCTCGAGCACGTTCTCGGCTGCGGCATTGCGGCGTGGCAGCACGAAGAAATCGGCAGCCTTCACCGTGCGTTCGCCCGACGGTCCAGCCACGACAAACGACGCCTCGAGCGCGACGAGCGCTGGCGCCGTGTCTGAGGGTGGACGATGTAGCTCGGTCCACCGCCGAAGATGGCGTGAAACTGATTCTCTCCGGCAAAGGAGAAGCACTGGTTGCCGCCGGCCTTGAAACACGGAAACCCATTGCGGTAGTACCAGCACCACGGCCGCTGGGCGACATTGCCTGCGATCGTGCCGACATTCCTGATCTGCGGCGTGGCGACGCTGGCCGCCGCCTCCGAGAGCACGGCGTACTCCGTCGCCAGGGCGCCGT
>CADEEX010000095.1:0-9782 GCA_902826465.1 uncultured Acidobacteriota bacterium | reverse complement strand
GCGTCCAGGGTCACCTGACCGCCGATCGTCATCGACGATGCCGCGGCAGTCACCTCGGCGGCACCGCGCAGGCCACGCAGGCCCACGATCACATCCGGCGTGATGATGCGCTCCTTGACGAGTGCCAGCACGTCGCTGCCGCCGCTGGCAAACGCCACCGTCTTCCCCGCTGATCGCGCCTCCTGCGCCAGACGAACGGCCTGCTGCGCCTCGCGCGCGCCGGCATGGCTGAAGGTCTTCATGCGAGCGCTCCCAGAATCTTGTCGCGGGTGATGGGCAGGTCTTTCATGCGCGTGCCGATGGCATTGAACACGGCGTTGGCGACAGCGCCCGGTCCGAGGATGATGCCCGACTCGCCAATCGCCTTCGCGCCGTACGGTCCGAGGCCATCGTCGGTTTCGATGAACGACACTTCGATCGGCGGCGCATCGCGATGCGTCGGAATGCGGTCGAAGTAGTAGCCCGGCGTGAGTGGCTTGCCGCTGCGCGCGTCGTAGAGCAGTTGTTCGTGGAGTGCCATGCCGATGCCCTGGATGGCGGCGCCCTGAATCTGTCCCTGCGCCGTGAGCGGATTCATCAGACGCCCGCTGTCGTGCACCGCCACGTACTTGGTGACCTGCACCCGGCCCAGCGCCGTATCGACTTCGACCTCGACGAAGTGGGCGCCGAAGGCGCCGCGAACGCGTCCTTCGATGGTCGGCCGCGGCGTTGCCGACGCCGTCAGCACTTGACCCGCCGGCGGCAACCCCTTCGCCGCGATCTGTCCCTTGAGATCGCGGACAGCCTCGACCACCGCCTGACCCGTCATGATCGTCGTGCGGCTGCCTGACTCGCCGACCGAGAAGGGACAGGTGTCGGTGTCGCCCCACACGACGTTCACCTGCGACAGCGGCACGCCCAGTGCCTCGGCAGCGATCAGCCCCATCGTCGTCTTGGCCCCACCGCCAACGTCGGTGACGCCAACAAACAACGTGTACTGGCCTTGTGCGTCAACCCGCACCACGGCGCTGCTCTGGCCCAGTCCGGAACGGAACACCATGTAAGTGAAGCCCGCCCCTTTCTTGATGGGACCAGGGTCGGAGCCGGGCACGGAACGCCAGCGCGCCTTCCAGTCAAAGGCCGCAGCGCCGCGCCTGATGCACTCCTCGAGGGAGTACACGGTGTACGGCACCTCGTCGCGCGACAGGCGCGTCATGTTCTTGATCGCGAACTCGACCGGATCGACCTTCAGCTTCGCGGCGACGTCGTCCATCATCGACTGGATGCCGAAGAACCCCTGGGGATACTCGGGACCGCGGAAGTTCGCCGACACCGTCTTGTTGGTGTGGACCGGCGTGACGACCGCTTCGATGTTCGGACACTTGTAGAGCTCGACACCGGCCATCGCCCCGGAGTTCTTGCGATAGGGCCCCATGCCGCTGTAACCGCGCAGTTGAATCGCGGTCAGTTGCTGCTGCGCGTCGACGCCGACCTTGTAGTAGTGGACAGTCGGCCAGCGTCCGTGCATGCCGATGAAGTCTTCGCGGCGCGACAGTTCGAGCTTGACCGGCGCCTTGGCCTCCTGCGCGAGCAGCGCCGTGATCAGATCGGCGTCCTGATTCTGGTTCTTGTTCCCGAAGTTGCCACCCATGTAGTGGCAGATGACACGCACCTTGTCTTCGGCAATGCCGAGGTCGCGGGCCATGTCGTGGCGGCAGTTGGCGATCCCGCCGGTCGGCGTGTAAATCGTCAGCTTGTCCCCTTCCCAGTGCGCCACCGCCGCGCGCGGCTCCATCTGGGCGTTGTGGACGAACGACGTCGAGAAGCGCTGCTCGAACACCTGCGCCGATTGCTGCAATCCGGTGGCGACGCTGCCGCGCCGTTGCGTGATCGGCAGCGGCTCGTTGCGGTTGTTGAGCGCGATGTTGCCTTCGGGCCAGATCTTCGGCGCCTCCGGCTTGAGCGCATCTTCCTGCTCGAGCACGAAGGGCAGCACCTCGTAGTCGACCGCGATCAGCGTCAGCGCTTCCTCAGCCACGTGCCGGTTGATGGCGGCCACAGCGGCGACGGGCTCGCCGACAAAGCGCACCGGGTTGTTGAACGCGCGGCGCTGCTGCTTGGTGATCTTCTTGATGTCGTCGCTGTACTGCTGCCCGCCGGCGACCGACCCCGCCCCCCAGATCACCGTGCAGTTGTCGTGCGTGAGGATCGCGCGCACACCCGGCAAGGCGCGCGCCTTCGAGAGGTCGATCGAACGAATGCGGGCATGCGGATGCGGACTGCGCAGCACCCTGGCGAACAGCATCCCGGGCAGCTGGATGTCGGCGGTGTACTTGGCACGACCAGTGACGCGCTCGGCCGCGTCGATGCGCGCGGTGGCGTGGCCGAGTGTCTGGAGCGGCGAAACGCCGAATGTCTTGTCGTCGCGCTGCATCATTGCGCGCCTCCGGTCCCGCGCACCGGTCCGGTGCCGGCCGCAGCGAGCACCGCGTCCACGTAGTGGTTGTAGCTCGCGCAGCGGCACAGGTTGCCGGCAAGCGCGGAGCGCACGTCGGCGGCCGTTGGTTTCGGAGTGTTCTTGAGGAAGGCGGTGGCCGTCATCAGCTGGCCCGACGTGCAGAAGCCACATTGTGGGGCATCGTGATCGATAAAGGCCTGCTGCAGCGGCGTCAGGACGCCATTGCGCGCCAGCCCTTCCACGGTCGTGACCTCGCGGCCGTCCATCCAGACCGCGAGCTGGCTGCAGGCGTAGGCCGGCTTGTCGTCCACCAGTACCGTGCAGGCGCCACACTCGCCACGGTCACAGCCGATCTTCGTGCCGGTCAGGCCCAGGCGATCACGGAGCAATTCGACCAGCGTCCAACGATCTTCCACTTCGACGCGTTCGGCCACTCCGTTGACAGTCAGACGGATGGTCGTCCGCGGCACCTGCGACTCAACGGCGATCGCGACCGTGGGCGGCGATTGCGCGCCCAGATCGACGTTCAGCGTCGTCGCCGCAACGACTGCGACGGTGGTGCCTTCGAGAAAGGCACGGCGGGACAGTTCGTGTTCGCTCCGCGTCATGCGGCCGATTCTAGACCCCTGACGGGCCCGTCATGGGAATAAATTCAGGCGTCCGGGCGGGCAAAGAAATAGCCCTTCGAGGTGTCCACCTGCATCCCGGCACCGAACAGTTCGCCCAGCCGTGCGCTGGTCAGCATCTCGCCCTTTGGACCAGCCGACACGACCTTCCCGTGCTGGATGAAAATGACGCGGCTCACTTCCGGGATGATCTCTTCCACGTGATGGGTGATCAGAATCACGGTCGTGCCCTGCCTGGCCAGCCCCCGCACCGTTTCCATGAAGCGGTGGCGGGCGACAACGTCGAGCCCGGCCGAGGGTTCGTCGAGTACCAGCGCCCGCGGGTTGTTGACCAGTGCACGAGCAATGAGGACGCGGCGGACTTCGCCCGTGGACATCTCGTCCAGGTACTTGCCACCGAGCGGCGCCGCGTCGAGCCGCTCGAGCGCCGCGACAGCACGACGACGCATCTCGGCCGTGACGTCGAGGTTGATCAGAAAGCCCTGCGTCGCGAAAAAGCCTGACACCACCGCGTCGTCGCCGCGAATACGACCGGCGCTGTGCCCGGCGACGAAGCGCTGCTGCAGATCGTTCGAGATGATGCCGAGCTGCGTGCGGAGGTCGAAGACGTTCCACCGACTGCCGCCGAACACGCGGACCGCTGCTGGCTGCCCCTCGAGCGCCAGCGGATAGTCCTGATGCGTGAGGAGGTTGATCAGCGTCGTCTTGCCGGCGCCGTTCGGCCCGAGAATGGCGGTGTGCTCGCCTTCGTGGATGGACAGCGTCAATCCGTCGAGAATGCGAACGCCGCCTTTGATGACGGTGGCATTCGCAAGCTCGAGGACCGGAGTGCGGGTGCTAGAGGGCAGGGCACGTATTCCCGAGATATCCACCGCCCCCGCAGTAGCTGACGTCCTGAATCTGCACCAGGATGCCGTCCGGGTCGGTGAAGTACAGCTCGGGGGTCCCTTCTTTCGCGCCGCCGCGGTTCTCCATACGCATCGAGATGTAGTGCCGCATGGGCGCCACGGGGCCCGGCGTGGTCTCGCGCGGTTTGATGCCGACACTCTCGAGCGCTTTCTGCACCGCTTCCACATTGAAGTTCTTCATGTTGAAGCTGACGTGGTTGATGTTCGACGGACGGGGTGGGGCTGGTGGCGCGCCGGCACGCGCACCGCCGCCTCCGCCCGTGATCATCACAAACTGGACGGTCGGGCCAATCGCGAGCGTCGGCGCCGTCGGCCCCTGATACGAGCGAATCCCCATGCCGAACACCTCGCGATACCAGGCATTGGTCTTCGCCGAGTCCTGTCCTGAGAGCGTGAAGTGGCTGTAGTCTTCGAGCGCGATGAGCCCTTTCGAGGGCGACGGTTCCACCTTCAGGACCTCGCCGAGCGCACCGGCTCCACCACCGTATTTCGGGTCCTGCAGCTGAATAACGTTGCCATCCGGATCGCCGACGTAGATTTCAGGCGTCCCTCCAGGCGCGCCGCCTGACTCCGGGCCGCGCATCCGCACCCGGACCTTGAGAGGGCCACCACTCATACCACCGCCGGCAGCATCGGCCTTCGTCACGCCATGGTCGGCCAGTATCTTCAGGATGCGATCGACGTTGAAGTCTTCCACCGTGGCGCAGTAGTGCGTGATGCTCGGGCGCTGATTCGCCCCCACGGCACCGACGGCCATGAACTGCGGCCCGGGTCCCACCCGCAGCACCGTGGTCGCCCCCTGACGGGCCTGCACCGGCATGCCGAAGAGCGTCTGATAGAAATCGATGGTCCGCTTGGGGTCGGTGACACCGATCGTCATGTGGTTCAGCGCCCGCACCTTCAGCGCCGGCCCCGACTGGGCCCACGCGTGTCGAGCCACCGCGAGTGCGGGAAGCGACAGCAACAGTTCGCGGCGTGTCAACTTTACCGAGGTCATGCGCTTCTCCTTGGTTTCGACAGCGTGTCCGTCTTCAGCCAGACACGTCATTGGTGACCGGGTATGTTGCAGCAGTTCAGACCCGGAATCAATTCCCAGGTTCAGAGAGGACATGGGAGAATGAAGCCCATGGCCGCAGTTCCCGCACGACGGCCGCCTCAGGATGTCGAGGCGACGAAACCCGACCTGTTTCTGGGCCGGATGTCGCTGCTCCACCATCTCGAGGAGCTCCGCAAGTGCCTGTTCCGTTCGGCACTGGCGGTCGGCGTCGGCATGTGCGTGGCGTTCTTCTTCATCGAACAGATCTTCAACTTCGTTTTTGCCCCGACGCGGCGCATGCTGCCGCCGGGCACCTCGCTCATCTACACCCAGCCGGGCGAAGCGTTCGGCCTCTACATCAACATCGCACTCGTGACCGGCGCGATCGTCGCCTCACCGGTCATCTTCCTGAATGTGTGGCGCTTCGTGGCACCGGCGCTGTACTCACGGGAGCGGCGATTCGTCATTCCCTTCGTCGCGCTCACCACCATTGGCGCGGTCGGCGGCGCGGCCTTCAGCCACTACGTGCTGTTCCCCTACATGATCGGGTTCTTCGGGACGTTCAGCAGTCCCGACCTGCAGTTCATGCCGCAGGTGTCGGATGTGTTTGGCCTGTACCTGAAGATGCTGGGTGGCACGGTGCTCATGTTCCAGATGCCGACCTTTGCCTTCTTCATGGCACGCATGCGGATGCTGACCGCGGGATGGCTGTGGCGCAACGTCAAGTACGCCGTTCTGGTCATCTTCATCGTCGCCGCGGTCATCACGCCGTCTCCAGATCCATGGACTCAGACACTCTTTGCCGCACCGATGATCGTGCTCTACGCCATCAGCATCCTCGTCGCCTGGCTGGCAGCCCCTCGTCGGCAGGCGACAGACCGCGAGGGACGTTAGAACGTGACTGACTGGCTCGCTGAATTACGCCCGGCCCGCAACTCGTCGCCGCTGACAGAGGCGGCGGCCTCGCCCGATCCGTTTTCGCAGTTCCGCGCGTGGCTCGAGGATGCCTACGCGGCGGGAGTGGCACAGCCGAACGCGATGGCGCTCAGCACCGTTGACGCCGACGGCGCGCCCGACGCACGCATCGTGCTGCTCAAGGGATTCGACGCTGAGGGCTTCGTGTTCTATACGCACCGCACGAGCCACAAGGGACAACAGCTCGAGCGGCGAAAGCAGGCGGCGCTCACGTTCTGGTGGGACCCGCTCGAGCGCCAGGTCCGCGTCCGTGGACGTGTCGAGTGGACGAGCGACGAAGACTCTGACGCGTATTTCAGCAGCCGGCCCCGTGGCAGTCAGTTGAGCGCGATGGTGTCGCCGCAGAGCCGCGTGGTGACGCGAGACACACTCGAACAGTCGCTCGCCGAGCTCGAGGCCAGTACCGCCGGGCAACCGCTGAGTCGTCCGCGCACGTGGGGCGGCTACCGCGTCGTCCCCACCGAGTTCGAGTTCTGGCAGGGACGCGCCAACCGGCTGCACGACCGCATTCACTACCACCGCGACGACCACGGCTGGGCACGCACCCGACTCGCCCCCTAGACAGTCCTCGTTCGATCGGCTGCTCCTCACGGCAAGGGCGGGACGACGCCATGATCTAGAATTGACCTCGTTCCTGTGGCATTCCGCTGGCCAATTCCTGTGCGCGTCGCGCTGGCGCTGACCCTCGGGATGGCGCTGTCGGTGTTCTTCGTGCGCGCGGCGTCCGAGCACGGCCGACGCGTCAACATCTCGAAGGCGCGCGGCGATCAGAGCGGCTATCTCTACGACGCGAAGAACATCTACGACAACGCCAACGGCAAGACGCCACCGGTCCTCATCGGCGAGCGAAACCGCATGCCGATGTATCCGGCGTATCTGGCGCTGTTCTACCACCCGTCGCTCGACGACTGGGCCTTCTTCGAGTACGGCAAACAGCTCAACATCTATCTCGCCGTCGGACTGCTGGCCTTGCTCGGCGCAGTCTTGTGGGCGCATCTGCCACCGCTCCCCGCGGTGAATCTTCTCGGCATCGCCGCCTTCGGCTGGTTCATCTACAAAGCGGGCTACACACAATCAGAACTGCTCTTCTACACGTTCTTCTTTCTGGCGTTTCTCGCCTGCTGGCACCTGCTTCGCGCGACACCGTCTCGCCGTCAGATCGAACTGGGTGCGTTGGCCGGGCTGCTGTGCGCGCTCGCCTATCTGACCAAGGCCTCGAACCCGCCATTCATGGCGCTGTTTGCCGGTGTCTTCGGCCTCCAGGCGCTGTGGCCGTCAGGGTCATACCCATCGGGTCGCCGACTCGCGTCCACGGGCTGGTCGCTGGGCGCGCTGGCGGTGTTCATCCTCGTGCTGCTCGCCGTACTGTCGCCCTACCTCACGACGAACAGGCAGGTGTTCGGTCGCTACTTCTACAACGTCAACAGCACGTTTTACGCGTGGTACGACGACTGGGCGGAGGCCAGCGTTGGCGTCAGGCTGCACGGCGATGGGCATCGGTGGCCAGATGTGCCGGCGGTCGAGATCCCGAGCGCCGAACGCTACTGGCGCGAGCACTCGATCGGGCAGATCGCGATTCGCGTGTGGAGCGGCATTGAAGACATGGCGATCGTGTCGTGGCGCACCTACGACTATCTGGGCTACTTCGTGCTCTACACCGGCATGCTGATCCTGCTCGCGACGACGCGGTGGCGATCAATGCGGCGCCTGCTGTCGGACCACGCCTGGCTGGCGCTGTTTCTCGTGGGCTACTTCACGATGTACTTCTTCGCGACGGCGTTCTACTTCCCGATCTCTGGCACCGGCACCGGACGATTCCTGATCACACACCTGCTGCCCTATTTCTTCGTGCTCAGCCACCTGTTCTCGAAGTCGCGGTTCTCGGCCGAGACGTGGACACTCGGAGGGTTCCGCATCGGATTCCCCCACTTCCATCTGCTGGTGCTGGTGCTGCTGGTCTTCGACGTCTCATTCCGCACGTATCCTCGGCTGATGACGACGTACGGCGGGTTCTGAACTCGGTGATAATGCGGCCATGAAACAGCTGCTCTCGCTCATGGCGGCACTGGCGATGCTGTGCGGCGGCGGCCTGGCGGCCCAGACGGCCATGGGCGGCGAGTGGACCGTGACCTTCGCCTCGCCATCCGGTCCGCAGGAATTCACGATGTACGTGATCCAGGAGGGGCCGAGACTGACCGGACGGTTCACCTCTGAGTCTGGCGAGTTCCCGCTCCGCGGCAGGCTCGACGGCACCGAGTTCGTGATCACGTGGTCGCTTCCTGACGCGGGCAAGATGCTCGAGATCACCTTTGCCGGCACGGTGATGGGTGAAACGCTGAGTGGAACCGCGAAGCTTGGTACCCGAGGCACGGGTCCGCTCTCGGGCACGCGCGTCAGCCAGTAGCCTCGACACTTCTGTGGGCCGGACGTCGGCCGTCAGACAATCGTGTCAACGGCGTGAGCGGCCGCGCTGGCGGCTGCCGCCGAATCCGGCCTGAAAGCTGCGGCGTCCTCTCAGTCGGCGATGCTTCCGGTGGCGCTTCTCTTGCTCTTGGACAGCAGTTCTCAAAGGCGTGACACGTCGATGCGCTTGATACCCTAGTGCGTCCCATGCGTTTCCCGATGGTCTTTCGGTGGCGCGTGCTGGTGGCGTTGGCCATGGTTGGCCTCGCGAGCAGCACCGCCTCGGCGCAAGCCGGCGCCGTCAGCTCAGACGCCGCGTCCGGTAACGCCGAGCCTCAGGTGTCGCCTCCACGGCCGTGGCTGCGCGCGATGTGGGGTACCACACCTGAGAGCGGCGTCTCATATCTGCCCTGGGGTCTGCATTCCGATTCGGTCAAGGTTGAAGACTTCCATCTGACAGGCCTTAGTTATCGCAGTCTGTTCGGCGGTGCCTTCAGGAATTCGTTTGGCGATCGCACGTGGGCCGTGGGGCTCGAACGCACCGTCGTCAGCACCGGCCGACTCCACGTCAACTACTGGTTTGGAGCCATGGCGGGTTACGACGGACGACTGGTCGGCTCACGCGGTATTCCGTTCAGCCACAGCTTCCTCTTCCGCTACAACGTCAATCCGGTTCTCGGCGTCCCCGTGCTGATTGATCTCGGTCGGCATCTGCAGTTCGAGGTGTTCCTCAATCCCATCGCGTCAATCGTGGGACTCCGCGTCCCCTTTGGCAGGACGGCCCCGGCGACGGCGGCGGCGACGTCGCCACCGGCCGACGAGACGTCAGCCGGGCGCTGATGGCCCCCTCCAGCGCCAACGTGCAGCCGGATAGAATGGTCGGCAATGGCCACCATTCTTCAGAGCGTCCCCAGGGGACAGAAAGTCGGTATCGCATTCTCGGGCGGGTTGGACACCAGCGCTGCGCTGCACTGGATGCGCGCCAAGGGCGCGATTCCGTACGCGTACACCGCCAACCTCGGTCAGCCTGACGAACCCGACTACGACGAGATTCCCAGGAAGGCCCTGCTCTATGGCGCGGAGAAGGCGCGCCTCATCGACTGCCGCGCGCAGCTCGTCGCCGAAGGCATTGCCGCGCTGCAGTCTGGCGCCTTCCATATCTCGACGGCCGGCGTCACCTATTTCAACACCACGCCGATCGGTCGCGCGGTCACCGGCACCATGCTGGTCATCGCGATGAAGGAAGACGACGTCAACATCTGGGGTGACGGCAGCACGTTCAAAGGCAACGACATCGAACGCTTCTACCGCTACGGGCTCCTCGCCAATCCTGGACTGAAGATCTACAAGCCGTGGCTCGATCAGCAGTTCATCGACGAGCTCGGCGGCCGCAAGGA
>CADEEX010000094.1 GCA_902826465.1 uncultured Acidobacteriota bacterium | reverse complement strand
GGAACCCGGAACCCCGGAACCTCTTAAGCGTATCCCCTCTGTATTGCCGCCGCATCCAGCGGTAGCGTCGCAATCGAATCCACAGACACCATCGCAGGACGCGCCGCATTTCGGCCATCGTAGGCCTTGATATAGCGCTTGCACGCGTCGCACGCCGACACCCGGTAGCGGCCGTCGCGCGTCGCAAACGACGTGATGCGCGAGCGATCGTGGTTGTCGCAGAACGGACAGGCGATGGTGTCGTAGTTCCACTGACCGACGCAGCGGCCGCACACCAGGCGCCGCTCGGCCGTCGGCGTGATGATCGCGAAGTCGGGCTCCCACGCGCAGATCGGGCAGTGTCCGAAGTGCCAGGCGGCAAACTCCGGCCTCGGAAGCAACGCCTCGGCGCAGCGCGTCAGGAACGGTCGAAGGGCGAGGACCAGCACGTGATCGATGCCGGCAGGAATCTCCACGGCACCAGCCTCGGACGGTTCCGGGCGCCGCGAGGTATTGCCGTACCAGCGCGTCACCACCGACGTCAGGTCGTTGCCTTCACGGCTCAGCGCAAAGATCGCCTCATGTCCCTCGCGTTCGAGCGCGTCGTGGCGCAGGAGAATGTCGGCCACCTGTCGCAGGGCGAGCCTGAAGTCGCTCCATTCGAGCGGAATGTCGCCAAAGCGGACGGCGGGGCGACCGGCCCGTTGCTCCGCGGCCAGCCATTGCGGATCCTGCTGAATCCAGGGGAGCGGCACACGCGACTGCACCTTCCGCAGGGTCTCGACCAGCTCGATCTGCATGTCGATGGCCGGTGCCAGATCAGGCTGCGTGGTCCTCAACTGCTTCAATTCGGCGATTTCTCTGGAGTCGGCGCGGGGCGGGCGGACAGGACGGTCGGTCACGAACGAATTGTAGCGGGTAAAATAGCTCCGTCGCGATGCCGCCCCGTCGTCCTCGAACCCGAACCACCCCCGTCCCATCGGTCCTGATCATCGGTTCGGAGGCCGTGCCGTTTTCGAAGACGGGAGGGCTCGCCGATGTGCTCGGCGCACTGCCACAGGCGATTGCGCGCCTCGGGTGGGACGTCACGCTGGTCGTACCGCGCTATCGCGGCACGACGGCGGGAACGCGCGTCGATCGCGTGGCGATCACGGTCGGTGGATATCACACCGACGTGAACGTCTATCAGGAAGACATCGGCAATGGCGCGCGCGCGCTGCTCATCGAGGAACCGTCGCTGTACGATCGCGACTCGCTCTATGCGAGCGGCGGTGTGGACTATCCCGACAACGCCAGACGGTTTGCGGTGTTGTCGAGGGCGGCGCTCGAGTTGTCGATGCGGAATGGCAGCGGACCGACGGTCGTGCACGCGCACGACTGGCAGGCAGGGCTCGCGCCGGTCTATCTCGACACCGTCTACAAGTCGCATCCGATTCTCGGGCGCCCCGCCAGCGTGTTCACCATCCACAACATGGCCTATCAGGGATCGTTCGAGCCTGACTGGCTGCCGCGACTCGATCTGCCGTGGTCGCTGTTGTCGATCGACGAGATGGAGTTCTACGGGCGCGTCAGCTTCCTGAAAGGCGCGATTAACCACGCCGACGCGATCACCACCGTCAGCGCGCAGTACGCGCGCGAGATTCAGACACCGGAGTTCGGCTTCGGCTTCGACGGCATCCTGCGAGCGCGCGCCGATCGTCTCCAGGGCGTACTCAACGGCATCGACACCGTGCAGTGGGACCCCGCCACCGACCCGCATCTGCCAGCGCCATTTTCGCGCGACGACCTGGCGGGGAAGCGCGACGCAAAGGCGGCGGTGCTCGCGCGCTACGGTCTGCCGGCCGATGCGGCGGCGCTCGATCGGCCGCTCATCGGGATGATTTCGCGGATGGTCGATCAAAAGGGGCTCGACCTGATCGAAGCGCTTGGCGGCGAACTCAGCACGCTCGGCGCCACGTTCGTCATCCTTGGGACCGGCGACACACGCTACGAAGACTTCTGGAAGGGCATGGCGGTCGCTCATCCCGCGACGATCGGCGTCAAGGTCGGGTTCGACGAGGGGCTCGCCCACCTCATCGAGGCCGGCGCCGACCTCTTCCTGATGCCGTCCCGCTTCGAGCCGTGCGGCCTGAATCAGATGTACAGCCTCCGCTACGGCACCGTGCCGCTCGTGCGGCGGGTGGGTGGGCTGGCCGACACCGTGCGCGACGAACAGGAAGGGGCCAGGTCAAATGGCTTCGTCTTCGACGACTACACCCCGGCCGCCCTGCTCGGTACCCTGACGCGGGCGCTCGGCATCTATCAGAAGAAGAAGCGCTGGCTGCGATTACAGCGCGCGGGCATGGCGCTCGACCATTCGTGGGACCGTTCCGCCCGTGAGTACGTCAAAATATACGAACGAGCAATTTCCAAGGGAGACAGCAATGGCAGCCGATAACGTGCAGACCTTTACGGACGGAAACTTCGAGACGACGGTGCTCAAGGCCGGCGGCCCGGTCCTGGTGGACTTTTGGGCGGAATGGTGCGGCCCCTGCAAGCGCCTCGGCCCGACGATTGACTCCCTGGCGTCCGATTACGCCGGCAAGGTCACCATCGGCAAGCTGAACGTCGACGACAATCCCGGCACGGCGATGAAGTTCCAGATTCGTGGCATCCCGGCGGTCCTGCTGTTCAAGGACGGCCAGGTGGTCGAGTCGGTCATCGGACTGGCGCCGAAAGAAGACTTCAAGAAAGTCATCGACAAGCACCTGTGAGCACCCGCAACGTCATCATCATTGGGTCCGGCCCGGCCGGACTCACCGCCGCGCTCTACACCGCCCGCGCCAATCTCCAGCCGCTCCTCATCGAAGGCCTCGAGGCCGGTGGTCAGCTGATGATGACCACTCTGGTCGAGAACTGGCCTGGGCGGAAGGACGGCGTCATGGGGCCGGATCTCATGATGGAGATGCGCGAGCAGGCGCTCAAGTTCGGCGCCGAGATCGTGCAGAACTACGTCACGAGCGTCGACCTGTGCACGACGCCGTTCGTCGTCAAGACGGCCGACCACGAGTACACGGCGAAGACGGTCATCATCGCCACCGGCGCGTCGGCACGGCTGCTCGGCCTGCCGTCAGAGCGGACGCTCATGGGGCACGGCGTCTCGACGTGTGCGACGTGTGACGGCTTCTTTTTCCGCGGTCACGAGATTGCGGTGGTCGGTGGCGGCGATTCGGCGATGGAAGAAGCGATGTACCTGACGCGCTTCGCCAGCAAGGTCACACTGGTGCATCGTCGCGAGACGCTGCGGGCCTCGAAGATCATGCAGGACAAGGCGCGCGCCAATCCGAAGATCGTCTGGCGGCTCAACACCGAGCTCGATGAGATCATCGATCACGGCAAGGGCGAAGTGACGGCCATGAAGCTGCGCGACGCCAAGACCGGGGTGGTCGAGGAAGTGCCGGTGTCAGGTGTCTTCGTGGCGATCGGTCACACGCCGAATACGAGTCTGTTCAAGGGGCAGCTCGAACTCGACGCCAACGGCTACATCATCACGCACGATGGGTCGAAGACGAGGGTACCTGGCGTGTTCGCCTGCGGCGACGTCCAGGATCACATCTACCGCCAGGCCATTACCGCGGCCGGCAGCGGCTGCATGGCCGCGCTCGATGCCGAGCACTATCTCGACGGCATCCCGGAACATCTGCAAAGCTGACACATTGCGGATTGTTGATTGCGGATTGCGGATCTAGCCGTCAGCAATCAGCAATTCAGCAATCTGAAATGGTCAGTCAATCCACCCGCCGCCCACCACCGCATCGCCGTCGTAGAAGACCACCGCCTGCCCAGGCGTGATCGCGATCTGCGGCTCGTCGAAGATCACCTCGGCGCGCGAGGCCGGCGTGCCCTCTGCGGCGCTCACGTCGCCAATGGCGCACACGCTGGCGGGGGCGGCCTGGTGGCGGTGGCGGATCTGCGCGGTGATCCGGCGCGACACACGCGCCTGCGCGTCGATCCAGTTGACCGATGACGCTGTAAGTGTCGTGCGCTCGAGCGAGGCCTTCGGGCCGACGACCACTGTTGCGGCCGCCGGCCTGAGGGCGATCACATACAGGGGCGCGCCTGTGGGCGACGAGACGCCCAGGCCACGGCGCTGACCCACCGTAAACCGGTGAATGCCTTCGTGGCCACCGAGGACATGCCCCGCTTCGTCAACCACCTCTCCTGGCAGCGCCGCTTCCGGCGCGCGCTGCTTCACGAAGCTCGCGGAGTCGACGTCCGGAATGAAGCAGATTTCCTGGCTGTCCGGGTTGTCGGCTACCGGAAGCCTGAGTCGTCGGGCATAGTCGCGCACGTCTTCCTTCGGCAGGTCGCCCACCGGAAAGATCGCGCGGGCGAGTTGCGCCTGCGAGAGGGAAAAGAGGAAATACGACTGGTCCTTCGCGCGATCGACGCCGCGGCGGAGGCGGTAGCGCCTGGTGGCGTCGTCGTAGTCGACCCGCGCGTAGTGCCCCGTCGCCACGAACTCGGCGCCGAGGCCGGTGGCGCGATCGGCCAGCGTGGCGAACTTGAGGTCGCTGTTGCAGTGGGCGCAGGGCAGCGGCGTACGACCCGCGGCGTACTCCTTCACGAAGTTATCGACGACCTGCGCGTCGAACTGCTTCTCGAAGTTCATGATGTAGTGCGGAATGTCGATGACCGCGGCGACACGGCGGGCGTCGTGCAAATCGTCGAGCGAGCAGCAACTGCCAAACGATCGGGTCGGATCGCTCTGGTCGTACAGCTGCATCGACAGGCCGATGACGTCGTGCCCCTGTTCGGCCAGGAGCGCCGCGGCGACCGACGAGTCGACACCGCCCGACATGGCGACGACGATTCGCCGCGACGGATCAACACGGGTCATCGGCGACCGACCTTGCGCAGCTTGTCAACGAGGCGGGGCAGGACGTCGACGACGCGATCGACCTCCTGCTCGGTGGAATACAAGCCGAGACTGAAGCGCAGTGAGTTCTGTGTCCGATGCGTCGGCAATCCCATCGCGCGCAGCACGTGCGATGGTTCGAGCGTGCCGGACGAACAGGCCGATCCCGTGGACACGGCAATGCCTTCGAGATCGAGCGCAATGAGGAGACTCTCGGCCTCGACGCGGTCGAAGCTGATGTTCGTGGTGTTCGGCACGCGCGGTCCGGCGCCATTGACGGCGGTCCCGTCGACGGCGTTCAGGATGCCGGCTTCGAGACGGTCCCTGAGGGCGCCGAGACGCAGTCCCTCAGCGTCGACCTTCTGTGCCGCAAGACGCGCTGCCGCGGCGAGACCGGCAATCGCTGGCACGTTCTCGGTACCCGCGCGGCGATTGCGTTCGTGCTTTCCGCCAGTGAGGATCGGCAGCATCCGTACGCCGCGCTTGATCCACAGCACGCCCGCGCCCTTGGGACCATTGAACTTGTGGGCAGACAGCGACAGCAGATCGACACCGAGCGCGCGCACGTCGACAGGAATCTTGCCGATCGACTGCACCGCGTCGGTGTGCATCAACGCACCGTGCTCACGCGCCATGCGCGCGATCTCCGCAATCGGCTGAATCGTGCCGATTTCGTTGTTCGCCTGCATGACAGAGACGAGGGCGGTGCCGGGTGTGATCGCCTCGAGGACACGATCGGGGTCAACGATGCCGGTCGAGCCGACGGGCACGAGAGTCGTGCTCCAGCCCCGCCTGGCGAGGGCCTTGAATGTGTTGAGGACCGCCTCGTGTTCGATGGCGCTGGCCACCAGATGACGCTTGCCCGAGGGCTCGAGCGCGTCGGCCGCGCCGCGAATCGCGGCGTTGTCGGCTTCGGTGCCGCCGCTGGTGAAGACCACCTCGGAGGGATCGCCATGAAGCAGGGTGGCCACTGCCGACCGGGCCTCGTCGAGCACCGCCTTGGCGCGCTGGCCAAAATGGTGGACGCTCGAAGGATTACCGAAGGTTTCCCGGCCTGCTGACGTCACGGCCGCCGCGGCATCTTCGGCCATCGGGCTCGTGGCGTTGTAGTCAAAGTAGACACGCATGGTGAATTGTTCATTGTAGCATTCGCGCTAAGTCTAGGTAACAAAAGGACTAGACAACAGTTTTTGCGAGTCCTATACTGACTCGGTTTCATTGAATTCTGCCCGCGAGGCGGGCAGATACCCTAACGCCCCAGTTGTTGAAACTGGCGGAGGCCCACATGTGGAAACGCGACGAAGCGGTCCGCCCGGCGAGCGGACCACCTGCTGCCCCGCAGCCCACCACCCAAACAGCGGCGTCTCCCGCGCCGCGTCAAGACGCAGGTCAGGCAAAGCCTATGGAGCACACTGTGAATATCGGCAAATCCGTCGTCATCAAGGGTGAATTGAACGGCAGCGAAGACCTCACGATCGAGGGGCAGGTTGAGGGGACGATTCAGCTGCGCGACCACGTCTTGACCATTGGTGCCAACGGCAAGATCAAGGCGCAGGTGTTCGCCAAGGCGGTCATTATTCAGGGCGAGGTCGTCGGGAACGTGACGGCGTCCGAGCGGGTCGAAATCAAGGACAACGGGTCGGTCGATGGCGACATCGTGTCGCCGCGTGTGGCGATTGCCGAAGGCGCGCACTTCCGTGGCAGCGTCGACATGCAGCGCAAGGGCGCGCCTGGCGCGCAGAAGCCCGCGGCCGCTTCGGCTCCCGCGGTGGCTGCGCCCGCCGTGCAGAAGGTCGGCGCGTAGCGACGCATGGGCCTGCTCGATCGCCTCAGTGCCCGGCGCGACACGGACGCCCCTGTCGCGCCGGTGGTCCTCGACACCGGTGTCCCGCAGTTTCCTACCAAGGCGCTGCGGAAACTGCTGTCGTCGCTGACCTCGCGTGAGGCGCCCGTGCTGCTCGATCTCGGCCCGGTGATCGGCAGCAACCTCAGTTTTTTCGGAGAGCAGCTTGGCTGCAAGATCTTCTACGAGGACATCTACGCCGAGCTCGATCGCTACGTAAAGGCCGGAACACTCGACGAATTGCCGGGCTATCTGGGTCGGCGATTCACACAGGCCGACGCGTCGGTTGACGGCATCCTGTGCTGGGACCTGCTCGAGTATCTCGACAAGGCCTCGGCGCAGGTGCTCGCTGATCAGTTGACGCGCATTCTTCGTCCGGAAGGGTCGCTCCTGGCCTTCTTCAGCACGATTCAGCCCCGCGACCTGACGTACACCAAGTTCATCATCGCGGATGAATCCAACCTCAAATACCGCACCTATCCCGCCGCGCGCGGGAGGCAGGCAGTTCTCGCCAATCGCGACATCATCCGGCTGTTCGCCGGGCTGCGCGTCTCGGACTCGTTCCTCATGAAGAACAACGTCCGCGAGATTCTGTTCCGGAAACCGTCCTACGAAGTCCGCTGAGACGATGTCGACCGCGCGACCGGTGATCGCGCTCGTGTCAGACTTCGGCGTACGGGATCACTACGTCGGGGTCATGAAGGGCGTGATGCTCGGCATCTGTCCCACCGCCGTCTTCGTTGACCTCTCGCACGACATCCCGCCGCAGAACGTCATGGCCGGCGCCCTCGTGCTCGAGGCGTCCTATCGCTACTTCCCGGCGGGCACGGTGTTTCTCGGCGTCGTCGATCCTGGCGTGGGCACGGCGCGGCGAGCGCTGGCAGTGTCGGCTGGTAAACAGCAGTTCGTGGCGCCCGACAATGGACTGCTCGCCGGGGTGCTCGCCCAGTCGGAGGCGTACCGCGCCGTGCAACTCGAAAGCGCGGCGCACACGTTGCCGTCGGTCAGCCGCACGTTCGAAGGGCGCGACCGCCTCGCACCTGCCGCCGCGTGGCTGGCGCTCGGCACGCCGCTCGACGCCCTCGGGCCGACGGCGGCCGATGTCGTCGCGCGTGCCTGGCCTGCGCCACAGGTGACGCCGCTCGCCATCGACGGGGAAGTGATCGCCGTCGACCACTTCGGGAACCTGATGTCGAACATCACCCGCCAGGAGTTCGAGCGTCTGGCGCCGCGGTGCGAAGTGTCTCTCAACGGGCGTCGGATCGCGCACGTGGTGGCCACCTATGCCGAGGCGCCGGTCGGGAGCGGCTGCGCGCTCATTGGCAGCACGGATCGTCTCGAAATTGCCGTGAGAAACGGCAGCGCGGCGTCACGCTTCGACGTCGGGGTGGGTGCCCGTGTAGTGGTGCGCGCCCTCGCGTGATAGCATTTTCGCCCAATGGACGCTGACCTCTCGCTCGAATTCCTTCGCGTCGTCGAACAAGCGGCGATCGCATGTGCGCACACCATGGGGCAGGGCGACCGCCACCATGCCGACCACGTCGCCGTCGAGGCGATGCGACGCGTCATGGATTCGGTGCCGATCGACGGCACCATCGTCATCGGCGAAGGCGAACGAGACGAGGCGCCGATGCTCTACATTGGCGAGAAGGTCGGCCTGGCGCAGCAGGGCAAGACACCGCCGGGCTTCTACCCGAGTGTCGACATCGCGGTTGACCCGCTCGAAGGGACCAACCTCTGCGCCACCGGCGCGCCGAACGCCATCGCGGTGCTGGCGGCGTCGACCGCGGGTGGCCTGCTGCATGCGCCCGATCTCTACATGGAGAAGCTGGTGGTCGGTCCGAGTTCGAAGGATCACGTCAGCCTCGATGCGTCGGTGAAGGACAACCTCAAGGCCATTGCCCGCTGCCTCGGACGCCGTGTCGAGGATCTCGTGGTGATCGTGCTCGAGCGTCCCCGGCACGACCAGCTCATTGAAGACATCCGCTCAACCGGCGCCCGCATCCGCCTCATTGGCGACGGCGATCTGTCGGCCGGCATTGCCGCGGCAGTGGTCGGGTCGGGTGTGCACGCCGTCATGGGCACCGGCGGCGCGCCAGAGGGCGTGCTCACGGCTGCAGCGATGCGGTGCCTCAACGGCGAAATCTTCGCCCGCCTGGTCGTGAAGAAGCCCGAGGACGAGGAACGTTGCAAGGCGATGGGCATCACCGACGTCAAGCGCATTTACCGCTCGGCCGATCTGGCACCCGGCAGCCGCGTGATTTTTGCCGCGACCGGCGTGACCGATGGCACCCTCATGAAGGGCGTGCGCTTCTTCGGCGACGGGGTGCGTACCAGTTCGCTGATCATGCAGAACGAACCGCACCAGATCCGGTTCATCGACAGCATTCACGTCGACGGTGGCAGCGACGTCAAGATCCGCTTCTAACACCGACCCTCGACGCATGCGTCGGCTGAGCGTCGATCCTCGGCATCCGGAGCCCGCCGTGCTCACGGCCCTGGCGGCGCTCGTCAAGGCGGGCGGTGTCGTCGCGATTCCCACCGATACGCTGTATGGGCTCGCGGCCGACCCCTTCAACGGCACCGCCGTCCAGCGTCTGTTTCAGATCAAGCGTCGAGATCCCGAACGCGCGATCCCGCTCATCGCCGCCAATGCGGCGCAGGTGCGTCTCACACTGGGCGACCTGCCGCGCCACGCCCAGCGGCTCGCCGCCAGGTTCTGGCCCGGCCCGCTGACGCTGGTGGTCGCGGCCCCCTCGACGCTCGCCGAGGGGGTGGCCGACGCGCGGGGCACCGTCGGCGTCCGCGTGCCCGGCCATCCGGCGGTGTGCGCCTTTGCCGCCGCCTGTGGCGTCCCCCTGACCGCCACCAGCGCCAACATCAGCGGCTACCCTCCGACGGCGGATCCGGAGGAGGTGGTGCGACAACTCGGAGCCGAGCTCGATGGTCTGCTCGATGCCGGGCTGACCACGGGGGGCTTGCCCTCGACCATCGTCGACGTCACCACTCCGTTACCAACGCTGATCCGCGCTGGCGCCGTCGCGTGGGAGAGGATTCAGGCATGTCTGCACGAGTAGCAAAACGGGAGCGCGCGGCCCTTGTGGGACTGGTCGCCGGGCGCGCACGCCGGCTCGACGCGGAGCGTTCGCTCGACGAACTGGCCGGGCTGGCCGAAGCGGCTGGGGCGCAGGTGGCGTTGCGGACGCTCCAGGAGCGCCCGAAGCCCGACCCGTCCACGTTCCTCGGCGCCGGCAAGATTCAGACGCTGGCAGCTGCGTGCGGTGAGCTTGACGTCGACCTCGTGATCTTCGACAACGAACTGACCCCGGCGCAGCTGCGCGAGATCGGCGAAGTGGTCGGCCGGAAGGTGGTCGATCGCACGCAGCTGATTCTCGACATCTTCGCCAGACGCGCGCGAACGAGGGAAGGCAAGCTGCAGGTGGAGCTGGCGCAGTTGAAGTATCTGCTGCCACGCCTCGTTGGTGCCGGACTGGCGATGTCGCGACTTGGCGGGGGCATCGGCACACGCGGCCCCGGTGAAACGAAACTCGAAACCGATCGACGCCGGATCCGCACGCGCATCCATGCCGTCAGCGACGACATCGAGCAGGTGCGCAAGCGCCGCTCGCAGTTGCGCGAGCGGCGTCACAAGGCGTCGGTGCCAACAGTGGCGCTCGTCGGCTACACGAATGCGGGCAAGACCACCTTGTTCAATCGACTGACGGCCGCGGACGCCGAAGCGTCCGACGCGCTGTTTGTGACACTCGATCCGCTCGTGCGTCAGATGCGCCTGCCTGACAGCCGCGAGCTTCTGGTGTCGGACACGGTGGGCTTCATCGATCGCCTGCCGCACGCACTGGTGGCCGCGTTCCGTGCCACGCTCGAAGAAGTGGCCGAGGCCGACCTCGTGCTGCACGTCATCGACGCCGGCGCGCCTGACCGCGACCGGCGCATCGGGGCAGTGGCACGCGTCCTTGAAGAGGTCGGTGCGCAGAAGGTGCCGATGGTCGAGGTGTACAACAAGTGTGATCAGCTGACCGCGGACGAGCGGCGGCGACTGCAGGAAGCCGACCCCTCTGTTTTGTGCATTTCGGCACTGAGTGGCGACGGCGTCGACGAACTCATCGAAACCGTCACCTCGCGCGTCGCGCTCGACGTGCAGCGTGCCACCATCGTGCTCGATCCCGACTCGGCGGTTGATCGCGAACGGTTGACGAGCCTCTACCGGCACGCGCGCGTGCTCGAGCACGAAACCCGGGACGGGCGGATCACGATCGTCGCCGACGTCCCGCGACGTCTTCTCGCCCGGCTCGCCCCGGCGCGGATGTAAACTTTCCGACGGATGCGTACCTGGTCGATCGCGGCGGTCACCGCCGTGGCTGTGGCAATCGGCGCCTGTGGCCCGAAGCCGGTCGTGCTGCCAACGAGCGGCACGCCGCACTATCCGGACTTCGTCGAACCCAGGGTGCCGCTGGCCATGAACAGCACGCCGGCGTCTGGCGCGCAGGCCCGTGCCTGGCAGTTTCTGCAGGCCGGCGATCTCCGGAACGCGGAGCGTGAAGCGGCGGCGGCCGTGAAGGCCTCCCCGGAGTTCTATCCGGCATCGACGACGCTGGCGTATCTGGATCTGGCGAAGCGCGATCCGCGCGGGGCGGTCATCAAGTTCGATCGGGTGCTGGCCCGCGAGTCCGACTACGTGCCGGCATTGGTTGGCAGGGGACAGGCGCTCACGACGCTCAATCGGGACGAGGAGGCCGTTCAGTCATTCGAAGCGGCGCTGCGCGGCGATCCCTCACTGACCGACGTCTCGCGCCGGCTTGACGTCGTGCGGCTGCGCCTGGCGCAGCGCAGCATTACGGCGGCCCGGCAAGCCGCGAAGAACGAGAAATTCCCCGAAGCGATCGAAGCCTATCGCGCCGCGATCGAGCGCACGCCGGACAGCGCGTTCCTCTATCGCGAACTGGCGCTCATCGAGCGCGATCATGGCGACGGAGACGCGGCGATGGAACACTTCCGTCGGGCCACGGCGCTGGAACCGGCCGACGCGGCATCGTTTGCCGATCTTGCCGCCATGCTCGACGCGCGCAACGAGTTCGACGCGGCACTGAAGGCGTACGACGCCGCGCTCGCCATTGAGCCCGATCCCGAACTGGTGACGAAGCGGACAGCGCTCCGCCTGCGCGCCGATGTCGCACACCTGCCGGTGGAATATCGCAACATTGAAGCGGCGTCTCAGATCACGCGGGGCGAACTCGCGGCCCTGATCGGCTTCCGCCTGCAGGTGCTGCTGGCAGGCGGACGCCAGCGCGACGTCGGTGTCGTCACCGACATTCGTGGACACTGGGCCGAACGGTGGATCCTCGAGGTGGCCAGGGCCGGCATTCTGGAGCCGTTCGACAATCACACGTTCCAGCCGCGTGCCCTCGTGCGCCGCGTCGATCTGGCGCAGGCACTCACCCGGCTGCTCACGCGTGTGGCGGCCCTCGCACCGGTCGAAGCCCGACGCTGGCAGAATGCGCGCGGGACCTTCACGGATATGACCACCGGGCACGTCGCCTACCCTGCGGCGTCCACCGTGG
>CADEEX010000093.1 GCA_902826465.1 uncultured Acidobacteriota bacterium | reverse complement strand
GGTGCACGCGTCTGGCCGAGCGCCTGGGCCTCAGTGAGCTCTACATCAAAGACGACGCGGTCAATCATCCGACGCTGTCGTACAAGGACCGTGTGGTGTCGGTGGCGGCCACGCGCGCCAAGGAACTGGGCTTCAAGGTGCTGGCCTGTGCGTCCACCGGCAACCTGGCCAACTCGGTGTCGGCGCACGCGGCGCGACTCGGCATGGAGTGCTGCGTCTTCATTCCGGATAACCTCGAGGCGGGAAAGATTCTCGGCTCGAACATCTTCGGACCGACGATTCTCGCCATCAACGGTAACTACGACGATGTGAACCGGTTGTGCACGCAGGTGGCCGACCGTTACGGCTGGGCGTTCGTCAACATCAACATCCGCTCGTATTACGCCGAAGGCGCCAAGACGATGGGCTTCGAGATCGTTGAGCAGCTTGGCTGGCGCTATCCCGACCACCTCGTCTCGCCGGTGGCGGGCGGCACGTTGCTGCCGCGCATCGCGCGCGGGCTGCGCGAGTTGCGCACGATCGGCCTGGTGGAGGGTGAGTTGCCGCGTATCCACGCCGCGCAGGCGGCGGGCTGTTCACCGGTCGTGAATGCGATCCTTGCCGGTGAAGACTATCCGGATCCGGTAAAGCCGGACACCATTGCCAAGTCGATCGCCATCGGCAACCCGGCCGACGGCTATCAGGTGGTGCAGACCATCAAGGCGACCGGTGGCACGGGCACGGCCGTGAGCGACGATGCGATCATCGACGCGATCCGGTTGCTCGCGGAAACCGAAGGGATCTTCACCGAGCCGGCCGGCGGCACGACGCTCGCGGGGACGATCGATCTCGTGAAGCGCGGCGTGATCCGCGACGGCGAATCCGTGGTGGTGTGTATTACGGGCAACGGCTACAAGACGCAGGAAGTGGTGGTCGATCGGCTGGCGACACCCGTGCGCCTCAGCCGCGCGTTCAAAGACTTCGAGGCGTGGCAGGAAGCACGACAGGCGCTCGTATGAAATGGTCTCCTGGCGACCGTAGCAATATCGAAGACCGGCGTGGCATGCGCATGGGCGGTGGTGGCATGCGGGGGGGCGGCATGCAGCTCGGCATCGGCGGCATCATCGTGCTGGCGATTCTCAGCTACGCCACCGGCACCGATTTCTTGTCACTGGTGGGCGGCGGCGGCGATCCGCTCGCGCCAGCCAGTGGGCCAGCAGAGCCGGGCCAGATAGCCACCTCTCCCACAGAAGAGCGCGCGGTCGACTTCGTCGCCGCGGTGTCGCAGGACAACCAGGACACCTGGACGCGATTGCTCGGGCCCCGCTACGAACGCACCGTGGTCTCGCTGTTTCGCGATTCCGTCGAGTCGGCGTGTGGCATGGCCGAATCGGCCACCGGCCCGTTCTACTGTCCTGGGGATCACAAGGTCTACATCGACCTGAGCTTCTTCGAAGAACTCGATCGCAAGTTCGGTGCGCCTGGCGACTTCGCGCAGGCCTACGTGATCGCGCACGAGTTCGGGCATCACGTGCAGAACCTGCTCGGCACGAACGAGCGTGCGGCGCGCGATCGCAGCACCGGACCGAATAGCGCGTCGGTGGCGCTCGAACTCCAGGCCGACTGCTACGCCGGTGTCTGGGGGCATGAAGCGTCGAGGAGCGGACGGTTCCAGGCGGGGAAGATCGAACTCGAGCCGGGCGACGCCGAAGAAGCACTGCAGGCCGCCTCGTCGATCGGCGACGATCGGTTGCAGAAGATGGGGACCGGTCGCGTGGCGCCTGAACGCTTCACGCACGGCTCGTCAGCGCAGCGCATGCAGTGGTTTCAGCGCGGATTGCAGAGCGGCGACCCGGCGCGCTGCGACACTTTCGCCTCGGTCACGCAGTAGGGCTTACGGCTTAGGTCTCAGGTCTCAGAGACATCCCTACCACCCAACCCGAACCCCCGCGTGCATCGACAACGGCGGTTGCAGCGCCGTATTCGGACGGACGTCTGGCAGGTTCGCGACGTCTTCCTCTACCGACAACCGCATGTTCAGCACGTTGTAGCCGTCGATGAATCCGTCCACGCGGTGCGTTCCGGCGCGGAAGGTCTTCTGCAGCCGCAGGTCGAGCGTCCCGACGAACTTGAAACGTGAGTCGCCGTTGGCGAACGCGCGAATCGGTTCGGCGCCCTGGTTCAGGCCAGGGAACACCACGACGCGCGCGAACGGCTGGCCGTCCATATAGCGGGCGACGAGTCCGAGCCGGGTCTCGGCGGGCAGGCGGAACACGGTGGCGATTTTGCCGGTGAACGCGCGGTCGGTGAACGAGCGGCCGAACGCGTAGGCATTGGCATTCGGATTCGAGAATGCATCGCCGAGCACGTACTGATCGTTCTCGAGCGGCCCGAAGCCAACATTGTTGGCGTAGGTTTCGGCAATGCCGGCCGTGCCGCCGCCGCTGAACGTCACATGCTTGGTCTGAAACTGAATCGTGATCTCGATGCCGCTGAACGATCCGTTCTGGCCGTTGCTCAGCTGAAACAGATCCTTCATGAATGACGAGGCGTTCCGGTTGTAGACGGTCAGCGTGCGATCGTCGATCGGATCGAGCACGTCGCCGCCGGGGTCGTCCACCGTAAAGGTGGTGTACGACGGTGTCCCGACGTTGGTGAGGGCCATGAGATTCCGCTCCTGGCGCGTGATGCCGGTAAAGCGAAGCAGGACGCCGTTGAAGGGCTGCCCCTCAACACCGACCACGAATTCGTCCGCGGTGGGTCGCTTCAGATCAGCCGCAATCGTTGACAGCGCGGGATTGCCACCAGTGCCGGGGCCGACGCGCGTGATGGCGGCGCCGCGGTCAGCCACCGACAGCGGATAGCCGGCGAGTGCGGTCCACCGACTCACGAGCGCCGTGGGCGCATTCGGATCGCCGACGGCGAGCAGATCGGTGGTGAGCCGGCGCGCCGAGCGCGTGTACGACGAGAACAGCAACAGCTTGCCCGAGCCGGTCATCGACAGCTCGAGGCCGGCATGCGGCAGCAACGAGTTCCAGTTGATGCCCTGGCCGGCGCCAGTCGCTGAACCGCGGACGGTTTCGAAACGAAGGCCACCACGCAGCCGCAGACGTTCGCCGACGGCGGTGTCGTCCTGCACGAAGGCGGCGAGTGTTGTCGTGCGGCGGTTGGAGGGCGTGGAGGGTGCGCTGAACTGCCACACGCGCGCCGGCGACTCGTACACGAGTTCGCCAATGGCGCCCTGGAACGACTCCGACGATCGCTGCTGTCCGCCGGAACCCTGGACGCCCGCCGAGACGCGATGTACACGGTCGCCAGAGACGAGGCGCGGATCGACGCGGGCCGACGCGGACCACGCGCGCACCGTCTGCTTCGCGAGAGAGGCGAACTGCGACACCGGACCATCGGTCATCCGCTCGAGGATGCCGCTTGTGGCGTTCGCGTAGCTGGGTGTGTCGCGCCGCTCACTGACGCTGGCGGACAGCAACCACGGGCGATCCGGGTTGGCGCGCCGCCGCCAGGTGATCTGCGTGTGTGCGCCAGTGGCTCCCTGTGTTGCCTCTGGCGTTGACAGGATGTGCCGGAAGGGGAGTGGCACTTCGGTCTTCTGTCCCCACCCGATCAGGCGGATGTCGTTGGCGTCGCTCGGCGCGAACCGGAGCTGACCGAACGCGGAGAACACACGCCCATCGACGCTGGTCGCGTCGCGCCGTTCGAATTGCGACGCGTTCGTTGCTGACCCTGCGAGCGTCGCACCGACCTTGCCCGAACGGAACAGGCCGCTGGTCGTGAAGCCGGCGCGGCCATAACCCGAGAGCCGACTCACGGAAGGCACGAGGTCGGCGGAGCCGGTGGCGTTCATCCGTCCCTGCGACAAGGCGCCCTCGAACCTGCCAGTCCAGGCGCCCTCCGGCGTCGGCGGCGTCAGCTCGATCGACAGTCCCTGCGCGGGGTTGTCGCCACGAAATCCGCCTGTGGCGACCCGGACGTTGCTCCAGAACATCAGCTCCGGCGACAGCATCGGGAAGCCGTTGCCCGTTGGATCGGTGAACGACACGCCGTCGATCGTGAACAGCGTCTGTGTCCACGACGAGAGGAAGCCGCCGAGTCGCGCTGGTTGACCGGTGGACAACCCGCCTCCGGTGAAACGATCGGCGATGATCGTCGGTTGCAGGATGTCGATCGCGTTGAAGAGATTATCCGACGTCGGCAGATCCTGCAGGAACTCGGCACTGTAAGACGAGGCCAGCGGATCGCGATCCGTACGCGGGGCGTCAGGAATCGTTTGGGCAACGGCGGGTGAGGCAGCCAGAAGGGCCGTCACCGCGCTCATCGCCACCAGGGCGAATCGGTTCACGCAGTTTTCCGTTTAGCGTTGGCGAGCAGTGGTTCTGGGGCCACCGCCGGCGAGACGTGCCGCCGGCGTGTGAGTGCGAACGCGATCGCGCTGAGGCCGAGGGCGATCGAGCCGCGGACGATCCAGGTGGACGCCGTGTCCACGTGCGACACCGGCCGAGGCAGGGCGCCGCCGTCGTAGCGCAGCACCGGATTCACGAACAGCACGGTTTGAGGCGTTTCGACCACCGTGCGGACGTAGGTGTCGCTGTCGGTCCAGGCGTAGTCGGCGGCGAGCGTGTTCTTCACGCTCTTGCGAATCGCGCCGTTCTGGCCGACGAAGGTGATCGTGGACGGCGCTCCGCGCAGCGAGACCCGCATGCTTCCACCACGGACATCGACCGCATCGAGCTGCGTCACATGGGCAGATTCGAGCGCGCCGGTTCGGAGCACGGCGTAACTGCGTCCGGCGGCCAGCGCACTCACAATGTCTTTGGTGTCGGCGGTTGGGGCGCCCACCATGTTCCAGCCGGCAGCGGTCCGACGCGGATCTTCCAGATCGTGCGTGTCATCGTCGGCGACCGCCCACACCGCGTGGCCTGACGACAGCGCGGCGTCCCACACATCGGCGGTGGTGAATGGGCCGTTGACGACTTCAATGAGGTCGTAGCTGGTGAGCGACTGGAGGTCGTCGACCGTGTAGGCGTCGCGCGCCGACGGGTGGGCCAGTGCGACGAGGTCGGTCTTCCGCTTGACGCGGTCAATCACGAACTGCTGGTGGCTGCGCGTCTGCCAGAGCAGGAAGTCGAACCACTCCACCTCGTGGGCGCCAATCGCCAGCTGGTGCTGCTTGACGATGTTGTACCCGTGCTCGTAGACCGGAATGGTGGCGACGCCGTGACGAGCCGCGATGCGCTGGTAGTTCGACACACCAGGCACGTCGTAGCCGAGCTCGCGGTAGCGGGCGACGACCTCGGCGTCTGACTGACGCCCGTTGGTGAGGCCGCGCCAGGCACGGCCGTGTGCGTGAAAGTTGGCGCGCTGCCAGCGGTCGGGTACGGCGGCGTAGGGGTTGTAGAACTCGGCGCCAGCGAACGGGGCCGGATCAGGGAACTCGTAGACCGGTCCCCAGGCATACGGCCCAAGGATGAACAGGGCCGCCAGCGCGAGCGCGAGTTTGCCTGCGCGCCTGAGGTTCAGGGACCTTGACGTCAACGGGGTAATTCTATCAGCGCGCCGGCGTCTTCTCGCGGCTGTTCAACAGCGCATACTCGAGGCTGTCGACCAGGGCCTGCAGACTCGCCTCGACAATGTTGTCGTCGACCCCCACTGTGCCCCACTCAGAAGTGCCGTCGCTCGACTCGATCAGCACGCGGGTCTTGGCCGCCGTGCCGCTCTTCGAGTCGATGATACGCACCTTGTAATCGGTCAGGTGCACGTGTTCCAGCTCGCGGTAGTACCGCACCAGCGCCGCGCGCAATGCCGCATCGAGGGCGTTCACCGGGCCATCGCCTTCGGCGACTCGATGCTCGGACTCGTCGCCAACCCTGACCTTGACAATGGCTTCCGATACCGACCCGCGTCCTTCGCGCCGCACCGACACGTGATAGGCGTCGACGTGGAAGGGCGGTGGGGTCTTCCTCAGGCTCTTGGCGATGAGCAGCGCCAGCGAACCGTCGGCCGACTCGAACTCGTAGCCCCTGTGCTCGAGTTCCTTGATGCGGGTCAGGATGTCCCGCAGTTCGGGGGTCTGATTGGTGATGTCGAAGCCGAGTTCGCGGGCCTTCATCACGATGTTGCTGCGCCCCGCCAGGTCGCTGATGAGGACGTGGCGGCTGTTGCCGACGAGCGACGGGTCGATGTGTTCGTAGCTGCTGAGCACCTTCTGCACCGCGTTCACATGCGTGCCGCCCTTGTGCGAAAAGGCGGTGGCGCCCACCCAGGGCAGGCGGGTATTCGGCCGGATGTTGGCAGTCTCGTCGACGAACTGCGACAGTTCCTTGAGCTGGACGAGCGATTCCGGCGGCACACCTTCCTTGTGCATCTTGAAATGCACGATTGGAATGACGCTGGTGAGGTTGCAGTTGCCGGTCCGCTCGCCGTAGCCGTTGAGGGTGCCCTGCACGTGCGTGGCGCCGGCCTCGAGCGCGGCGATGGCATTGGCCACGCCGACGCCGATGTCGTCGTGCGTGTGGATGCCGACGCGTGTGTTGAGCGACGACACGGCGAAGCGCGTCAGCTCGGCCACCTCGCTCGGGAGCCGCCCACCGTTGGTGTCGCAGAGCACGACGATGTCGGCGCCGGCCGAGGCCGCGGCCTGCCAGGTGGCGAGGGCGTACTCGCGGTTGTCGCGGGCGCCGTCGAAGGTGTGCTCTGCGTCGTAGACCACGAATTTGCCGTGCTGCTTCAGGAAGCGCACGGTGTCGGCAATCATCGCCAGATTCTCTTCCGGCGTCGTCTGCAGCACTTCCTTGACGTGCAGCATCCAGGTCTTGCCGTAGATGCAGACGACAGGCGTGTGCGCGTCGAGCAGCAGCTTGACCTGATCGTCTGCGTCAACGGCAATGTCCTTCCGCCGCGTTGAACCAAAGGCCGAGAGTCTGGCGCGCGTGAAGGTCCGGTGCCTGGCCTGGTCGAAGAACTCAATGTCTTTGGGATTCGAGCCAGGCCAGCCGCCTTCGATGTAGTGCATGCCGAACGCGTCGAGCCGTTCGGCAATGCGCAGCTTGTCGGCGACGGAGAAGGCCACCCCTTCGCCCTGAGTGCCGTCACGCAGGGTCGTGTCGTAGATTTCGATGTGGTCCATGGCGGGTCGTGTCTCGCAATTCTATCGCGCGGCGAGACAGGACATGTGGAGATGTCGCGATGTGGAGATGTGGCGTCACTACATTCCACGGGTCGCTTCATCGAGGACCTCGACGATGTGCCTGACGACGAGTGGCGTTCCGGCGCGGGCGGCCGCGGCCTGAATCTGCAGGATGCAGCCAGGGTTCGAGGTGACGACCATGTCGGGCCCGGTCTCGGCGAGGTATGCGGCCTTGCGGGCACCCAGCGCGTCGGACATTTCCGGCTGCACCAGGTTGAAGATGCCGGCGCTGCCGCAGCAGATGTCGCTCTCGGCCACGGGCAGCAGCGTGACGCCAGGGATCGACTGCAGTAGCTCGCGCGGCTGACGCCGAACCCCCTGCGCGTGCCCGAGGTGGCAGGCATCGTGATACGCGATGCGGAGCGGCATCGGCTTGCGCGCCACGCGAGCAGGCAGCGTCGTTAAAATCTCGGTGACGTCCTTCACCTTGCTGGCGAAGCGCGTGGCGCGTTCGGCGAAGGCCGGATCGTCGCGGAGCAGATGTCCGTACTCTTTCATGCTCGAACCGCAACCGGCGGCGTTCACGGCGATAGCGTCGATGCCCTCGCGCTCGAAGACGGTGATCAGTGCGCGGGCGAATCGGCGGGCGGTGTCGGGCTCGCCGGCGTGAAGCGCGAGCGCGCCGCAGCAGCCCTGCGCACGCGGCGCATGCACGGTGCACCCTTCAGCCGCCAGCACGCGCACGGTGGCCTCGTTCACGGATCCGAAGAACGCTCGCTGCACACATCCGGTGAGAAGGCCAACCTTCAGGCGTTGCTCTCCACGCGCCGGAGTGAGTTCGGCGGTTGTGATGCGCAGATCGGAGAGCGTCGCCCGTGGCGCGAGGTCGATCAGGCGCTGCAGCCGCGCCGGCAATAGCGCACGGAGAGCCCGCGCCAGGCCAAGCGGTGCGCCGAGCACACGAAGCCGCCGGTGGTAGGGCAACACGGCGAACAGCAGTTGCCGGAAGAGGCGGGCGCCAAGCGGCCTGGGATGATGCGCCTCGATGGCGGCGCGGGTCTCCTCGATGAGCGGCGCGTACTTCACCCCGGAGGGGCAGGCGGTTTCGCACGCCATGCAGCCGAGGCAGGTGTCGAAGTGCGCGACCACCGGCGCGCTCATGTCGACGCGCCCCTCCATGCCGGCACGCATGGTGTAAATACGCCCGCGCGGCGAATCCATCTCCTTGCCGAGCAACAAGTAGCTCGGACAGGTAGGGAGGCAGAAACCGCAATGGACGCACTTGTCCATCAGCGGCTCGAGTGGGGCGAGGGTGGCGAAGGGCGTCTGCTCGTTAGCGTCCATCGCACACGCGCCGGAGAACCGCGTGAGGGTCGAAGCGCGCCTTCACGGCCTGCATGAGCGCCGCGGCAGGGGCCTCGGGTGAGGGACCAGCGAGGCGTTTCACATCGGGCGGGGCATCGAGCATGGTCAGGTGTCCGTGCGCCAGTTCGGCGGCTCGTCGTAAGCGCGAAATCTCGGTGGCCACATGATCGGCGGTTCCCTGCAGCCGGACCACGAACACGCCAAGAGCAGCGCGACCGTTGGCGGCCCATTGGACGCCAGGCGTCCAGGCCGTGAACACACGGACCGCGGCGGATGGCAGCACGCTGACCTTCAGCAGTGTGTGGGTCGATGCGGAGATCCGTCGATCGTGATCGGTCCACACGGCGTGCTCGGCGTCGCCGTGCACCACCTGCGTTTCTGCGCCAGAGGGCTGTAGCAGCGCGTTGGTCGCCGCGAGCATCTGCGTGCGGGCGGTGGCGGTGGTTTCAAAGCGAATCAGCAGGACCGGATCGGGGGCCTGCAGTTCGATGGCGGATGGTGTCAGCGGTGAGTGCGCGAGCGCCTGCGCGCACGCGAGCGCGGCGGCAAGCGTGGGGAGGCGCGCCACCAGCGTGCAGGAATCGGCCGCGAGCGGCACCAGCTTGAACGTGGCGCTGGTGACCACGCCGAGGCTGCCATGCGACCCGCAGAACAGGCGCGACAGATCGTAGCCGGCGACATTCTTCACCACGCGGCCGCCGGCGTGGACCACGCGGCCGTCGGCGAGCGCGACCTCGATGCCGACAATGAGATCGCGAGGCGCGCCGTGTCGATACCGTCGCGGCCCGCTGTCGTTGGTGGCCACAATGCCGCCAATGGTGGCGCGGTCAGCGAACAACGGGTCGACTGGCAACCACTGACCGGCGGCGGCCAGCCGGGCGTTTGCCTCGGCGAGCGTCATGCCGGCGGGGATGGTCGCGACCAGATCGCCGGCGTAATGTGCGAACCCGTCAAGCAGCCCGCGCGTCGACAGTGTGTCGGCCGTCTCGAACGGGTCGTCGTGCCAGGCGAGTTTCGTCGCGGCGCCCACCGGAACCACACGCCGGGACGCTCGCGCCGCGTCAGCGAGCGCGGCGGCCATGTCGGCGGCCGTCACTGGGGCGGTGTGCGACGCGGCCATCAGAAGCGTTCTCCGAGTCCGGCCCGCTCGACGGGATGCTGCCGATAGGGCCCCGGTACCTCACCACACAGGCGCGGCGTCGGAAACACCTTGCCGGGATTACAGAGGTTCGCCGGGTCGAAGGCGCAGCGCACGAGCTGCATCGTGTCGAGGTCGGCGTCGGCGAACATCTTCGACATGTACGACTTCTTGTCGGCGCCCACCCCGTGCTCGCCGGTGATGGCGCCGCCGGCGTCGATGCAGTACTGCAGAATCTCTGACGCGACGGCTTCGGCATGCTGCGCCTGCCCGGGAATCGCTTCGTCGTAGCAGATGAGCGGATGCAGGTTGCCGTCGCCGGCATGGAAGACGTTGCCGATGCGAAGGCCGGAGCGCGCTTCCAGATCGCGAATGCGTCGCAGCACCTCGGAGAGCCGTGTCCGCGGCACGACGCCGTCCTGCACGTAGTAGTTCGGCGAGACACGGCCCATGGCGGCGAACGCGGCCTTGCGACCCTTCCAGATCCGTTCGCGCTGCCCCTGGTCGCGCGCGATCTCCACCGTCTCCGCGCCAGCCTGGCGACAGACCCGTTCGACGGTGACGAAGAGATCGTCGACCTCGGACTGTGGGCCGTCGAGCTCGACAATCAACACGGCGCTGGTCTTCGGAAAGTTCGGCTGCACGGACGCTTCGGCGGCGTCGATGGTGAGGCGGTCCATCATCTCGACGGCGGCCGGAATGATGCCGTGGCCAATGATGGCCGACACGGCGTCGCCCGCGGCGTCGATCGACGGAAACCCCGCGAGCAGCGTGAGCACCGCTTCAGGGCGCCGCAGGATGCGCAGCGCTGCCTTCGTCACCACGGCGAGCGTGCCCTCGGACCCTACCAGCACACCCAGCAGGTCGAGCCCAGGCGCATCGAGCGCGCTCGATCCGATCGTCGTCAACGTGCCGTCGGGCAGTACCGCTTCGACGCTCAGCACGTGATGCACCGTGAAGCCGTACTTCAGGCAGTGTGCGCCACCGGAGTTCTCGGCAATGTTGCCGCCGATCG
The DNA here is from genome assembly GCA_902826465.1 of uncultured Acidobacteriota bacterium. Classification (GTDB taxonomy): domain Bacteria; phylum Acidobacteriota; class Vicinamibacteria; order Vicinamibacterales; family CAVVIG01; genus CADEEX01. Next base: position 1,682 of record CADEEX010000093.1, on the reverse strand, counting down.
AGCAGACGCTCTGGCTCGACGGATCGGGCGCATAGTAGCAGCCGAATGGCGCCACACGACGCGTGATGTCGAGATTGGTGACGCCAGGCTCGACGGTGACGCGCAGGTTCGGCACGTCGACATCGAGAATGCGATTGAGCCGCGCCAATCCGATCAACACGCCGTCAGGATGGGGAAGCGCTCCGCCGGAAAGCCCGGTGCCATGGCCACGGGCAATGAAGGGGACACCACGCTCGTGGCAAAGGCGCACCACCGCCTGCACTTCCGCCGCCGAGGCTGGAAGGACCACCGCGCCCGGCGTGGCCCGCAGGTGCACGAGCGCATCGGATTCGTAGGTGAGCCGCTCGGCCGGATCGTCGATCACGCCGCCAGGGGCGGCGGCATGCAGTCGTGACAGAAAGGCGGAGTCCAAGGCACTCATACTAGATCTGAATCATCGAGACCACGAAGGCACGAAAGCACGAAGTTCTGATTCTCGGAGAAAGATTGGTTCGTGTCTCCGTGTCTCCGTGTCTCCGTGGCGAGAGTGTCGGGACCAGCTACGTGAGCCACGCGAACGCCTCGGCGACCACTTCCGGTGGCACGCCGTGGCGCCCTTCGTATTCGCGCAGCGTCACGTCGTAGCCGAGCGCGCGCAGCCGCGGGGCGAACTTCCGGCTGGTGTCGTCGATCGGCATCACGTTGTCGCTGATGCCGTGCGACATGAACACGCGCGGCTTGCCCTTCGCCGCAAATGGCGTCATCACGCCCGGCGACATCGCCATAATCTGCGTGAACATGTCGCCAACGCCGATGCCGAACGACAGCGCGTACGATCCCCCGTCCGAGTGCCCGCCAATCACCAGCCGTCGTCGATCGACATTGCACCGGCCGAGCGTCTGCTGGAAGGCAGCTTGAAGAAACTCGCCGTCTGGCCCGAACTCGCCGAGAATGATGTCCCACGTCCGCTCGTCGCGCGAGTCTGGGGCGAGCACGATGTAGCCGTGCTGATCGGCGTGAGGAAAGGTGTACTGACACGACTGGCCGGAACCGCCGGCGCCGTGAAACATGACGGCCAGCGGCATCGCGACGTCGGCGCGATAACCTTTGGGCAGGTAGAGCACGCCGTCGCGGGAGTGGTCGAGCCGCAGCGGATAGGTGCCCGGCGTCAGGTCGTCGGCCCGCGCCAGCCGCGGCATGGTCGCCGCCGCAGCGGCAAGGCCTGCGGTGTGCAGAAATCGACGACGGGTGAGTGGCATTCGAGGCCGGACATTATCCTGATGAACCAATGAGCGCAATGCCATTCGCCCCGCTGCTGTCGGCGATCGTCTTCCTGCTGTTTGCGGCGAGCGGTGCCGCAGCGCTGATCTACGAGATCGTCTGGCAGCAGTTGCTGCAACTGGTGATCGGGTCGTCCACCGTGTCGCTCGGCGTGCTGCTCGCCATCTTCATGGGCGGACTGTGCCTGGGCAGCCTCGCGGCGCCGCGATTGGTGCCGCACGAATGGCATCCGCTGCGAGCGTTCGCGCTGATCGAATCCGGAATCGCCGCCTGCGGCCTGATCCTCCTCGTGGCCATGCCGCTCGTTGAGCGCCTCTACATCACGTGGGGCGGCCAGGGCATCAGCGGCGTCATCGTCAGGGCGCTGGTGGCGAGCCTCTGCCTGCTGCCACCGACGGTCCTGATGGGCGCCACCCTGCCGG
>CADEEX010000092.1 GCA_902826465.1 uncultured Acidobacteriota bacterium | reverse complement strand
GATGGCCACGGCTTGCAACCACAACGGCGAGGGGCCATAAATAGACATGCGGCAGCGCCTGCTCGCGGCTCTTCGCCAGATAGGTGAAGGCCTCCTCCACAATACCTATGGCAGCTGCAGCGGCGACCCGATCGCCTGGGAGCACGACTTTCTTCGTCGTCAGCGGGAAGAGCGCGAGTCGACCGCAGCTCAACCAGGCGCGGCGTCAGACAAATACCGACAACCGAACGGTCGATCTCGGCGCACCGTCGCGCTGTCGCTCGCGTTGCTGCTGGCCGGCAGCAGCGCGGCGTTCGCGCAGCGCTGGTTCTTCGGCGGCGACGCCCGCGATCCCGAGATCGTGAACCTCCCATACGACGGCCGCTTCACGTTCGCCCGGCTGAAGTACACAACGGCACCAGGTGGCTACTGGTACCAGGGCTTGCCCTCGTGGGCGCACGGCTTCCCGCTGTCGGAAGACAATCTGATGCGGATCATGAACGAGATCAGTCTGCTCGGCGCCCGCGTCGATGGCTTCAACGTGTTCTCGCTCGACGATGCGGCGCTGAGCCGGTATCCGCTGGCCTACCTCACCGAGGCTGGCTGGTGGCAGATGAACGAGCACGAAGCCGAGGCGTTCCGAAACTATCTGCTGAAGGGCGGGTTCGTCATCTTCGACGATTTCAAAGTCGCGGGGCAGTACGGCGCCGGCGGTGGCGGATGGGACAGCTTCGAAGACAACGTCACGCGTCTTTTTCCCGGCGCCCGATTCGTCGACATGCAGATCTCGCACCCCATCTTCCACTCGTTCTTCGAGATCAACTCGCTCGCCGATTTTCCCCAGGCGTACAACGCCGGGGCGCCTGTGTTCCGCGGGCTGTTCGAAGACAACGATCCGAAGAAGCGGCTGCTGATGATCGTCAACTACAACACCGACATCTCGCAGTACTGGGAATGGTCAGGACGCGGATTGCGCCCCTTCGACGAGACCAACGAAGCCTACAAGCTCGGGGTCAACTACGTCGTCTACGGGCTCACGCATTGACGATGTGGTGATGTCGTGATGTGGTGATGTCGCGCTCAGCCCGCCGTCGCGGCCTCTTCTGGTGAATCGACAACGGTCGCACGCATCACCCGATCGCGACCACCGGTCTTGGCGTCGTAGAGCGCGCGGTCGGCCGACGAAATCAGTTCCTCCGGCGTCGTGCCGTGATCCGGAATCGCCGCCAGACCAATCGACACCGTCAACGGACCAATCGACTGCTGGCGATATTGCACTGCCATCCGATGAACGCTCTGGCGCAACTGTTCAGCGCGGACGTGCGCGCCTTCGAGCGTCGACTCCGACAGCAGCACGACAAACTCTTCACCGCCGTAGCGGCAGGAAATGTCGTCACCACGGAAGTGCGTGCGCAGCAGGCCGGCGAGTTCGCGCAGCACCAGATCGCCCGCGTCGTGCCCCCACGTGTCGTTGACGTTCTTGAAGTGATCGACATCGAGCATGAGCACGGTCAGCGGCCGACCAGCGCGCAGCGCCCGGCGGCAGTCGCGTTCGAGTACTGTCTCGAGATAGCGACGATTGAAGAGTCCGGTCAACGGATCGACCACCGACTGGCTGCGCAGCGCTTCGCGCAGTCGCAGATTCGCCAGCGCCAGCGCCACTTGCTCGGCCAGCGCCACCACCAGGCGACCACGCGTCGAGCGCGGCGTCCCGTTCTCGTCGACGTCGTCGGTCTCGTCGTTCGGCGCGAAGGAAAACTGCAGAATGCCGACCGTATCGCCCTGCGCCGTCATCGGGACGCAGAATGAGACCGGACCATCGGCGCGTGTCAGATGCGAGCAACGCACTGGGGAGTCGACGTCGGCGACCATGTGCGGACGACCGCGGCGGAACGCCCAGCACTCCGCCGAGTCGAAGACACTCTGATGGGGCGCGTTGGTCCCCCACATCGCCATCGTTTCCATGACGCTGCCCGACCCGTCAATCAGCGTCAACGCACCGGAGCCTTCCGGGAACAGCCGCTGCATGGCGTGTGGCACGACTCCGTAGACCTCGTCTGCGGTCAGACACGACTGCAGCAACTGGCCGAGCGCCGTGAGCTGCGCAATCTGATTGGCATAGTGCTGCGCGCGCTCAACGGACGCCGTCAACTGCACATTGGTCGACTGCAACGCCGCCGTGCGGTTGGCGACGTCGATGGTCAGCCGTTCCTGCTGCGTCCTCAGTTGCAGGTTCTGCCGCTCAATCTCTGCCAGCATCAGGTTGAAGTCGTCGGTCAGGCGGCCAACCTCGTCGCGGCCGGCACCGGCGGCGCGGAGCGAGAAGTTCCGGTCAGACGTGACTCGTCGCGCCGTTTCGGCCAGATCGAGCAATGGCTTCGAGATGCGCCGCTGCAAACCAGCCGAGATCGCCAGGCCGACCAGTGCACAGACCACGACGATCAGCAGCGTGACCGCCGCGAACAGGGTCATGCGCGCCACCAGTTCATCAAGCGACGCCCGTACGTAGACCGTGCCGACCCGTTCGCCATCGAGCTCAATCGGCAGCACGACTTCGCGAAACATCCCCTGCGATCGCATGCCGGTCTGGCCGGGACTCGACGGCGGCGGAAGACTCGATCCGGCCCGTCTGTAGCTCGAAAACTCGCGCTCCTGGCGATCGAAGATCGCGCCGCTCTCGATCGTGGGCTCGGCCTGGAGCGCGGCCAGAATGTCGTGGGCCACGGCGGCATCGCCAAATGTCAGCGCCGCCGTACTGTTCCTGCCAACGATGTTGGCCACCGTCACCAGCTTCTGGTCGATCGCTCGCTGGTAGGTGAATACCTCGTACGCGGCCAGCGCCGACGCCGCCAGCAGCAACGCGACGATGGTCGGCAGCGCGACCATCAGTGTCAGTTTGCCGCGAATGGAGGTATCGCGGAACGGCCCCATCATCGCATCGCCCCATGCGGCCGGTGGGTCGCGGCGATGCCCCTGATTGTGCACACAATGTCGCGTCCGCGTATTGAACGGATTCGTCCCCTGGGCACACCTGACGGTGCCAGGCTGGCAGCAGTGCCACGTGGCGTGCAATTCGGTAAGGGACGACGCAGAGTATCCTCGCACCTCTCTTATCGGCTACCGGCCGCGGCGCTCCACGCGCCGGACACCGGGGGGCGCTAGCTGGAGGACGCGGCGATTTCGACCGTGCCGGACAGTGCCGGTTCGAGAAACGCGCGCAGCCGCTCGCCTTCGGCAAGCAGCGCCTGGCGGGCGGGGCGGGCGATTGTGGCGAAGGGCGTCAGGACGAGCCGTGCGTCGCGCTTCTTCTTCTCGATTTTCCAGGTGCCGGCCACCATGCCCTCCACCAGGAATGTCGCCGGAATGATCAGATTCCTGGTGATGACGTGCTTGCGGTGTGGCGTGGCAATCACGCGCTGGCGATCCTCGAACGCAAGCAGCAGGTTGTCGTACTCGGGCAGGTAGCGGACCGGGGCCTCGTCATCCTCGTCGGGACGCGGTGCACGCGGCAGGTCGAACAACTCGCGGCCCTGAGCGTCGGTAAACACGCGAACGGTTTTCCTGATCGACTCGAAGACCTCGCGCGCCCCGGAGACGCCGGACCACACCTGGAAATCGCGCGCACTGGCCGGACCGAACGCCGCAAGGTAGCGCAGCGCCAGCGGCTCCAGCCCGGTGGCCGTCGCCGGCGCGGCGTCCAGCCACCCGTCGGCCACGGTAAAGCTCGCCATCGACGGGTACGCCCAGTCGGCGCCTGGCGCAGGGGTCTGTACCAGCGGCAACTGCATGCGCACCAGGTATCCCATGAGGCGTTCGTCGACCGAGGGAAAGCGCGCCTTGAGATGCGAACGCAACGAGCCAAACGTGCAGGGCTCGGTCTCGAAGCGCAACCGCGCGGCCTCGAGCAGCGCCGGCACATCCACCTGTTCGAGCGCCCGGCCGAACAGCGATTCCAGCCCTCGGGTGAGCATCGGCTGCAGCGGTGTCCGCCAGGCCAGAAAGTCGCGGCGCGACGCCAGGTGAATGGTCGCCCGCATCATCGTCGCGCGCACCACCTCGCGCTTCTCGATGGCGCGCACGAGGTCGCCGCGTGCGAAGCCGGCCAGCCGCGACCACAAACCGACGAACGGCGGGCGCGGGATCTGCGCCTGCATCCCCGCCAGGCGCTCAATCGCGGCGGCCGGCTTCAGGGCGTGGCGCTTCAGCAGGAGCTGGCGCGACAGCGTCGCGCGGTTCAGCGCGCGCAGCGAGAGGGTCGAATCGGACACGAGTGAAGGCTCAGCCGCAGGGGACGTTGAGTATCATAGCGGCTTCGCGACTGATGACACAGACCACGGTGACCATCGAACTCACGCCCTCCGAAGAATTTCACGGCCTCAAGGCGCGTCCGTTCAGCCTGACGCCTGATCTGCGCTTCACCTTCCAGTCGCACTCGCACGCGCAGGCGATGGAACAGATCGGGCAGGCACTGAAGCGGCGTGAAGGGTTGGTCGTCGTCACCGGCGAGGTCGGCACCGGCAAGACCATGCTCTGTCGGGCGCTGCTCGATACGTTCGAAACGCGGACCTTCCTGTCGGTGATTCTCGATCCGCTGCTGACGGTGGAAGACCTGCTGCACCAGGTGCTGACGGATTTCGGCCTCATCAGCGCCCGCGACCGCAGCCTGCCACCGGCGCCATTGACCGAGATCGCGCGACACGACCTGGTGGCGACACTGCAGAAGTTTCTGGCGTCGCTAGTGCCACTGAACGCGCACGCCGTGATCATGATCGATGAGGCGCAGCACCTGACGGGGCCGGTCCTCGAGCAGGTTCGACTGCTGTCGAACTTCGAAACGGATTCCGCGAAGCTGTTGCAGATCGTGCTGGTGGGGCAGCCGAATCTCGACATTCTGCTGCAGCGCCCCGACATGCGTCAGCTCAATCAGCGCGTGGCGCGCCGCTGCGAACTCGAGCCTTTGAGCAGCGCCGAGGTCAGCGAGTACATCGACCGCCGGTTGCTCGTCGCCAGTGAAGATCCTTCAGCCTCGACTGGTGAGCGCAATCTCGATCTGTCGAGTGCCACACCGATGGTGCATGTGGCGCCGGCGGCCGCCGCGCTCGTCGCCACGATCTCTGGCGGCATACCGCGACTCGTCAACACACTCTGCGATCGCGCGCTCGAGGCCGCCTACGAGGCGCGCAGCCACGTCGTCGATCGGAAGGCGGTACTGATCGCCGCGGACCGGCTTCGACTACCCGTGCCGGCGCAACGATGGAGCCGGGGACGACGGCTGACGGCCGCCCTCGTGCTGCTCGTGGCGGCCCTCGCCGCCTGGTGGTGGAGCGAACGACGCACCAGCCCACCGGCGACTCCGCCACCGGCGGTGGCACCTGCGCCACCACCGGTCGCAGAGGCTCCAGCCGTGAGCACGCCACCGCCGTCCGTCGAAACGCCGGCCGCGGTTCCCGCTCCATCGCCGACGCCCTCGACGCCTGCGCCACAGGGTCCGACGCCGTCGGTGCAGGCTCCGGCGCCTGCGTCTGCGTCAGTCGCTTCGACGGCGACGGCGCCCACAGCCGTTCGCTATGAGATTACGGCGGCCTCTTTCCGGACGGAAGAACGGGCAATGGGCGTCGCCGGATCGCTCGAGAACGCGGGGCTACCGGTCGAGGCGCGCCTCGACGCCACTGGTCAGTGGTACCGAGTCGTCGTGGGTCCGTTTGCGTCGATGGAGGAGGCACGAGCCGCCCAGGAGCGGCTCGTGGATCGGGGATTTTCCGGCACGCGGATCTATTCGCCCTAGCGGGCGCGATCGGGTGCGGTTATCTGAAGCTGAAGGACGTCCCGACGACGAGCGTGAAGCTGTTCGACGGTTCGTTCAAGATCGTGTACTGCGCCTGAAGGAACGGCTCGTAGGCGGCGCCGGGGCGCATGGCCAGTCGCACGCCAGAGATCAGATTGAGCCCGACCTCAGTTTCGGAACCGATGTTGTCGAGCAGGATGCGGTGAATGGCGAGCCCAAGGCCTGAGTACGGCCGGAAGCGACCGGGGTTGTTGAGCCGATAGTTGGTGACAAAGTTCACGTCGAGTTGCTGCATCGAACCGCCATCGAACGGGCGGAAGGAATAACGCGGATTAATCTCGACGTTGGCAGCACCGAACTTGATCCGGCCGTCGCCACCGAGCAGCAGCGAATTCTCCGGGTTGTCGAACTCGAGACCGACGTAGGCGCCGGCGCTGATGACTCCGACGCGGGCGTCATCGGCCAGGCCGACAACCTGCGCGTGAGCCGCGCGACCTGCAGCGAGTGCGGCCACGAACACCAGGGCGATGCGAGTAAATCTGTTCATTCTACGACTCTCCTGTTCGCAGCTTACCGCGCACCGCGGTCACGTACAAGAGTGTTAATAGTCGCGGTAGGATGCGGAATGGCCATGCTGAGCGTGTTCGAATTGTTCAAGGTCGGAATCGGTCCGTCGAGTTCGCACACGATGGGGCCGATGCGTGCGGCGGCCGCATTCTGCGCTGAGCTGCGTGCGGCCGACGCGCTCGCATCGACACACCTCGTCACCATCGATCTGTTCGGTTCGTTGGCGCTCACGGGATTGGGCCACGCGATCGACCGCGCGATTCTGCTCGGCCTCGAAGGCGAGAGCCCCGAGCTCGTTGACATTGAATCGATCGCGCCCCGCGTCGCGGCCATTCGCGACAGCAAGCGCCTCCGCCTCGGCGGCACCCACGAGATCGCGTTCGACGAAGCCCGTCACCTCGTATTCCACCGCACCGAACTGCTGCCGCGTCATACCAACGGCATGCGCTTCTCGGCCACGTCCTCAAGCGGCGCCGAGCTGGTCCGGTCTGAGTACTACTCCATCGGCGGCGGCTTCGTCGTCAACGCGCGAGACACCATGAGCGCCAGCGAGCCGGGCGCGCGCCAGGTGCCGTACGACTTTCATCGCGCCGACGATCTCGTCGACATGGGCGAGGCCGCCGGCACGAGCGTCGCGGCAATGGTGGCGGCGAATGAGGCCGTGCTCAATCCGTCACGCGATCTCCATGCCGGCCTGTTGCACATCTGGCGGGTGATGCAGGACTGCGCGGCTCGTGGCCTGAAGACGACCGGCGAACTGCCGGGAGGATTGCGGGTGCGGCGGCGTGCGCCATCGCTGGCCAACAAACTCAGGAAGCTGCCGGCCGGTGACCCGCTCCGTGTCCTGGACATGGTCAGCGTCTGGGCCATGGCGGTCAACGAAGAAAATGCGGCCGGCGGCCGCGTCGTGACCGCCCCCACCAACGGCGCATCAGGCCTGATTCCCGCGGTGCTCCACTACTACACGGAGTACGTGGCCAACGCGTCTGACCAGGGCGTCTGCACCTTCCTGCTGACGGCCGCAGCGATTGGGTTTCTGTGCAAGGAGAATGCGTCGATCTCTGGTGCCGAGGTCGGGTGTCAGGGTGAGGTGGGCGTGGCGTGCGCCATGGCGGCGGCTGGGCTGGTGTCCGTGCTCGGGGGCACCAATCGCCAGATCGAACATGCCGCAGAAATCGGCATCGAGCACCATCTCGGCATGACCTGCGATCCGATCGGCGGGCTGGTGCAGATTCCGTGCATCGAACGGAACGCCGTCGGGGCGGTCAAGGCCATTCACGCAGCGCGAATGGCGATGAACAGCGACGGCGAGCACAAGCTGTCCCTCGATCAGGCGATTGAAACCATGCGGCGCACCGGGCAGGACATGCAGGCGTCCTACAAGGAAACGTCGCTGGCCGGCCTCGCGCTCAACGTCATCAACTGCTAAACGGTTCCGTGTTCCACGGTTCCAGGAGTCAACCTCGCACCTCCGACCTCGAACCTCCAGCCGTCACTCGTCGCGGTCGTGGCGCACGGTCACGCGCTTGCCGCGGATCGTGGTCTGACGCAGCGCGGCGATGATCTTCTCGGCGAGCGATGCGGGCACGTCCACGAGAGAGAACTTGTCGGCGATTTCGATCGCGCCGAGCACGCGCGACGGCACGGCCGCTTCACCAGTAATCGCACCAACCAGATCGCCCGGTCTGATGCCCGCCTGACGGCCGGCACCGACGAACAGGCGCACACGCGGTTCGCCGGGCACGTCTCCACCGTGGAGGTCGCGGCTTGGTGCGCTCTCACTCTTGGCCGCACGCGCAGGCTTCCTGTCGCGCATCGCTCCAGTCGGTTTGTTCGACGCGATCGGAATCTCGCGTTCGTCCTGCTCGGTGCCGGTCGACGCATGGACCATGGCGATGGCCGCCGTCGCGATCGCGACGATGTCGAACTCCTCGGCGAGCGATTCGGCGATGACGCGTACGTGATCGGTGTCGCCCGCCAGCAGCCGCTCGCGCAGACTGGCGCGGGTCAAATCGAGGCGTTTGGCACGAAGGTCGGCCACCGTCGGCACCGTCGCGATCTCGATCTTCGCGCGCGTGAACTGTTCGATCACACGCAACAGACGCTGTTCGCGCGGCTCGGCCAGCGTGATGGCGGTGCCGCCGCGGCCGGCGCGGCCCGTCCGGCCAATGCGGTGCACATAGGCTTCGGTCGACGCCGGCACGTCGTAGTTCACGACATGTGACAGGTGTTCGATGTCGAGCCCGCGGGCAGCCACGTCGGTCGCGATCAGCAGGTCGGCCTTCTTGGCGCGGAACAGTCCGAGCACGTGATCGCGCTGACGCTGCACCATGCCGCCGTGCAGGGCCTCGGCACGATAACCGTGCGCGTGAAACGTTTCGACCAGCGACTCGACTTCGAGCCGCGTCCGGCAGAACACCAGCGTCGCCGCCGGATCTTCCATGTCGAGAATACGCGCCAGCGTCGCCGGCTTGTAGGCGCGGTGCACGATATACGCGACCTGCCGTACGCGCGGGATCTTCCCGGCGGCGGGCTTCTCGCGGGCAATCGTCACGCGCGCCGGCGACTTCAGGTGTCGTTCGGCTATCGCCTGAATGCGCGACGGCATGGTCGCCGAGAACAGCGCCGTCTGACGTTCCTCGGGAATACCCGACAGGATCGCGTCGAGGTCGTCGGCGAATCCCATGTCGAGCATCTCATCGGCTTCGTCGAGCACGAGCATGCGCAGCGAATCGAGATCGAGCGTCTTGCGCCGCAGGTGATCGAGGGCACGGCCGGGCGTCGCCACGACAATCGGCGCGCCGCGTTCGAGCGCACGAATCTGCAGGTGCATGGGTGCCCCGCCGTAGAGCGGCAGCACCGCGAGACCCAGCCCTTTCGCATACTTGTGAATCGCCTCGGCCACCTGCATGGCCAGCTCGCGGGTCGGCACCAGCACGAGGCCGCGCGTGCCGCGGCCGGTGCCCTTGAGCTCGGTGAGACGGTGCAGCATCGGCAGCGCAAATGCGGCCGTCTTTCCGGTGCCAGTCTCTGCCTGTCCCAGAAGATCGCGTCCTTCGATGAGCAGTGGAATCGCTTCGCGCTGCACGGGCGTTGGCTCTTCGTAGCCGAGAGCGGTGACAGCGGCGACCAGCGCCGGTTGCAGGCCCAGGTCCGCGAAGGTGAGCGTTTCCTCTCGTGAAGACATCCAATGATCATCGCACGCTTCAGGGCGCGGTCCCATCAGAGATCATGTAAGTTCGACACGATCTGCAGCGTCTCCGCCCACGACCCACGCCACGCTCATCCATGCAACCTGAGACAGGTCAACGACTTGTGAAGGTCCCATTTCTTGCACTACGAACCGCAGGAATGAAGAGCGCGGCCGTCACGGCCCCGCCAGCGCACGGAGGAGCACATCATGACCTTTGCAAAGAGCGCAGCCCTCACAGCCGGCTTCGTCGCCGCCTTCGGCCTGGGTGTCTGGACAGGCCCTCGACTGGCCGATCGCGCACCCGAGATCGTGGCCGACGTGGCGCCAGCCCCGGTCGACATGCCTGCGCCGGTGGCAGTGGTGGCGCCGGTGACGCCGAGAGCGTCGCGACTCGCCGGCACGGTGGCGCCACGGCGTTCACGCCGATGACCACCGCCATTGCTGTCAGCACGCCAGAACTGCATCAGCGGCTGAAGCCGCTGCTGAATCGAGGCGCGAATATGGACGTCGCCGCTGAAGGCTTCAGCAGTGCCGAGCAGTTCGCCACGGTGGTGCACGCGTCGCAGAACACTGACGTCCCGTTCATGCTGCTGAAGCATCGCGTGCTGAACGAAGGCGACACACTGGTGGCGGCGATTCGCAAGTCGAAGCCCGACGTCGACGCCATCGTCGAGGTCGACCGTGCGCGTGCGGAAGCGCGATCCGATATCGCCGCGCTCGACTAGAGCGACGTATCCAGCCCACGTGTGCGCTCGTAGCGAGGGCCTTCGGGCCCACGCTACGTGTGCGCCGTATCGTCGATCGCGCCAGCCTGCCCGTAGCCCGTCATCGCAATCAGCCGAATCGGCCAATCGGAGGCGTCACGAAGTCGACGCGCCAGCTCGAGGCCATCCCATGGTTGGCAGGCCAATATCGAGTACACCGACTTCGGCGGGGAACGTCTCGTTCATGCCGGCAGCATCAGCGGCGTCCCGGTTGTCGTCAACGACCAGCACGCGGCGACCCGCCGCCGGGCCAGGAGCGGCCGTCGCCACCGCGGACGTCTCGGCGGTGGCCACGCCCCTGGGCAGTCGCACGGTGAAGGTGCTGCCCTGCCCGTGACCTCGGCTGGAGACCGACACGGTACCCTCGTGCAGTTCCACCAGCGTCGTTCACCACGGCCAGGCCAAGTCCCAGGGCACCTTGCCGACGCTCGATGGACTGCGCCCCCTGGGAAAAGTGGTCGAAGATGCGTGGCGGCAGCGTGGCGACCACCAAATTCGCGAACAGATGAGCTCTGGAGGACAATGAGCACCTCCTCGCATCAGCGGTCTCGAACTCGAATGGTGGATTGGTCATGCGCGACATCCTGGCACCGCTGACAGCGGGACTCGGGATCTTCTTCCTCGGCCTCCATCTTGTCAGTACCGGCCTTCAGGAAAGCACGTCGCGGACGTTGCGCGCGCTGCTGAAGCGCTCCACCAACTCCCGGTACTCGTGCGCGCTCGTCGGTATCGTGGCTGGCGTCGTCATGCAGAGCACGTCGGCGGTGGCGACGGTGCTCGGCAGCATGGCCACGAGCGGCCTGGTCACGCTTGCGGAAGCGGTCCCCATCGTCGCCTTCGCCAACGTCGGCACCACTGCGCTGGTGTTTGCCGGCGCGCTCGATGTCCGCACGGCGGTGCTGTTCGCGGTCGGCGTGTCGGGCATCACGTTCTCGATGGCACGCGAATTCAAGTGGAAGGCCCTGAGTTCGGTGGCACTCGGCATCGCCCTGCTCCTCTATGGCGGCGATCTGGTGACCGCCTCGGCCTCTGGCGTGCAGCGCACTGACTGGTTCGCTGGCATCCTGCAGTCGCTGCACGGTTCAACCATCCTGTCCTTTGCACTGGGAGTGCTGGTCTCGTTTCTCGCACAAACCACTACGGCCGCCGCGCTGATGTCCGTCGCGCTGGCAAACGCACGCCTGCTCGAGATTGGCGAAGCCATCACCATGATCTATGGTGCGAACCTGGGCTCGACCCTGGTGCGCATGCTGCTGACGCGGGGAGTCAGCGGCACGCTTCGTCAGGTGTCGCACTTCCAGGACTTCTTCAAGATCGGCGCAATGGCACTCTTCATCCCGCTCTTCTACGTCGAGCGCGGACTCGGTGTGCCGCTGGTCGCCGCACTGGCCGCATCGGTGACGGCCAGCACGGCCCTGCAGCTGGCGTTCGTCAATTTCCTGTTCAACGCGTCTATGGCCATCATCACCACGGTCTTCAGCGCGCCGCTGACGCGCATCGTCACGCGACGCTGGCCGTCGAGCGTCGTCGAGTCGCTCTCGGTACCCGAGTACCTCAGCCTCGATGCCGTGCACGATCCGGAAACGGCGATCGACCTGCTCGAGAAGGAACAGATGCGTGTCCTGCGCCGGACGCGTGAGTTCCTGTCCACGCCACATTCACTGATGGCGTCCCAGGACCGGATCGATCCCGCCGCGCTGCACAGGAGCTTTCTGCTGCTGTTCGTCGAGATGGAGCACTTTCAAACCGCGCTCGTCGGGCAGCATCTCGACCCCACCACATCAGAACGGCTCGGTAATGTGCAGGCGAGGCAGAAGCTGCTGGAACTCATCGAGGACTCGATGCAGCAGACCGCGGTCAGCGTGACGGGAGCGCCGCGCTCGGGCAAGCTCGACGCCCTGATCGGCAATTTCTTCGACGCGCTCGACTTCCTGCTGATGTTCGCCGCCGATGCCGCCCGCACGCTGGAACGCGGCCGCGCCGAGATCCTCCACGATTTGACCAGCGACCGGGGGGAAATGATGGGCAGTCTGCGCAGCCTCTACCTGGCCACTGGACACGCGCTGAGCGCCGACGACAAG